>DASRNL010000076.1:0-2132 GCA_035647415.1 Sphaerochaeta sp.
CCTGATCCCCTGCCCCCTGGTCGCCCCACTGGGCGGTCTCGCTGTCGACGCCGAGGGCGATATCCGAGGATTGGGCGGTGATGAGGTTAGTGATCTCGACGCTCTGGTAGGCAAAGCCCTCCTCAGGACGATCGTAGCCGATCTTTTGGATGACCGACCGAGCGATCGCTTCGACGTCAATCTCTGCTTTTGTGGTGATCTCTCCGCCGATGATCAGCCGGTCGGTGGTGGCGAAGACCTCACAGGCGACTCTGCTCGCCGGATCTTGGGCGAGGCAGGCATCGAGGATAGCATCGCTGATCTGATCGCAGACCTTATCGGGATGCCCTTCGCTTACCGACTCCGAGGTAAATAGTGTTGATCTCATATAACCCTTCCTTTGAACTTGGGAAGGAGGAACGCAAAGATAGGTGATTGTGCTCCCCTTTTAGCAAGTTTCTTTAGTGACGCCTGCAAGCCGGGAGGCCAACAAATCGACGTCATTCGATGCTTATCCTATCAAAGAAGGGGAAGGAGAACAAGGGGGCTCAAGAGTCCTATTCGCGCCACTCTCCTGCTTCAAAGTACTCACGAAGGATTGCGCTCTTCTCAAAGGAGAACTGCGCTCCGCGCTGGGTGATGATCTCCCCTGCGAGGATGCTGGCGATGATACCCGCCTCCTTGGCTGAGTAACCTTGGTGGCAGCCGTAGAGGAAGCCTGCGGCGTAGACATCCCCTGCTCCGGTGGTATCGGTGGGAACGACCGGACCGCGGACAGGGATCTGCAGCACCTCGCGGTTGTGTGAGACGTAGGAGCCCTTCTTCCCATTCTTCACTATGGCAGTGGAGCAGAGCTTGCCCATCGAACGACAGCACTCATAGGGATCGTAGTTGTCGAAGAGGATCCGTGCCTCCTCTCGGTTTGCAAAGACGATATCACAATGCGCTTCGATCAGATGGAGAAAGTCCTCACGATAGCGCCCGACGGCAAAGGGGTCGGCGATATCAAAGCTGACTTGGGTCTTCTGCTCCTTAGCGACCTCCAAGGCACGCATGATAGCCTCCTGTTGGCTCTTGGTATCCCACATATAGCCGGTGAAGTGGAAATAGGCTGCCTCCGCTACGCTCTTGGGATCGACATCCTCGGCGGCGTAGAGGCGGTTTGCCCCCAGATAGGTGTTCATGCTCCGCTCACTATCGGGGGTGATGAGGATCACCGAGGAGCCGGTGAGATCGGCGGTGGTATCCGCCAGTTGATCGCCGACGGCGAGCTCCTTGAGACGGGAGCGGTAGATGCCGCCGTTCTCATCAGCGCCGACCTTCCCTGCGAGGACAACCTCGATGCCTAAGGAGGCGAGGGCGATGATCGTATTCGGCGCCGAACCGCCACAGGAGTAGCTGACCTCTCGACCTTTGCTGAAGAGCAGCAGCTCCTCCATCCGCTCGGTGTCGATCAGTGCCATTGTCCCTTTATGAATCCCTAGGGCCACTAGGTCCTCTTCTTCCACATTGACAATGATGTCAATCAGTGGATTGCCAATCCCATAGATCATATCTTTCTCTCCCTCTGTATTCTACTTGCTCCATCGGTTCAGTTCAACAAGAGCTTGCCCTCGAGCATAGGGGGCGAGTACCATAGTGGTATGAGTGAATATCGAATTATCGGGGGGAGCCCTACCAGCGGAGAGATCAAGATCAGCGGGAATAAGAACGCCGCCTTGCCCTGCTTGGCAGCAACCCTGCTCACCGATGAGCCGGTGACCCTCTCCAACATCCCCGATATCGAGGATGTACGGGTGATGCTGAGCCTCTTAGAGCGCCTCGGCTCCACGATCATCTTAGAAGAGAAGAATACCTACACCATCACCAGCGGAGCCCGCTGTGGGGAGCTAGCAAAAGAGCTTGTTGAAGCGATCCGCGGATCTATCCTCCTCCTTGGACCCCTGCTAGCGACCGTCGGGGAGGTCTCCCTCTCTCCACCGGGGGGGGATGTCATCGGGCTACGTCGCCTCGATACCCACCTCTGGGGCTTGCGCGCTCTTGGATCTGAGTTCACCGTTGAGGAGGGTGCTATCACCCTCACAGCACCCTCACTGCCTCTGCAAGGCGGGAAGATCTTCCTCGATGAGGCATCGGTGACTGCCACCGAAAAC
>DASRNL010000077.1:0-2447 GCA_035647415.1 Sphaerochaeta sp.
CTCTCTGGCAGCAGAGTTTCCCACACAGACCGACCTTCCTCTGATCCTCTCCTTCCGTCGCCAGAGCGATGGGGGAGGGTGTGCTATCGGTGAGCGCGCTCGATTGGCTAGCCTCTTTGCAGCCTCACGAGGCGCGTGGGCGTATGTGGAGATCGAAGAGGATGTAAAGAAGAGTGAGCTGCGCTTTAAAGGTGCTGAGGATAAACGGCGTATCGATCTGCTGGCAGACCTTGCTAGCCGTGATATTGTGGTAATCCGTAGCTCCTACGACACCAGCGGTGTTCCAGCGGATATCTATGGCAGGATTATGCGCCTCAGCAAGGAGGGGGCGATCCCTAAGCTGGTGGCACACCCCACCAATCTGATGGATGTGATCACTCTGTTTCGGGTGGAGAAGGAGCTCGCCACGGTTGAGAAGAAGATCATCGTCGCTACCGGCCCTTGGGCAAAAGCTGCCCAGATCCTCTACCGGCGCTGCGGCTCGTTGATCGGGTATGCAACACCGACTCAAGAGAGCGGGGGAGTGTTCTTGGATGCGCAAAGTCTCTCAGAGCTCTACCGTGCTGATCAGATCGATCGACGGACCCATATCTATGGGATGATCGGCAACCCGTTGATCCATGAGGCGACCTGTCGCATCTACAACCCAGGCTTTGTCGCCATCCGCTACAACGCCGTCTATGTGCCCTTCCTCGTCGATCAAGTGCGGACCTTCTTCAAGCTCGCTGAGCTGCTGCAGATCCGCGGCTTCTCGGTCACCGGGTCGCATACCCGCAGCGTTCTGCCGTACCTCGGCAAGATCAGCCGTGAAGTGAAACAGATCGGTAGCTGCAACACGGTGGTGCGGATTAAAAGTATGTGGAAGGGGATCAATACCGCCTACTATGGCTTTCTTGCACCGATTAGCGATGCGATGACACAGGAAGAGATCAAGCATGCCTTGGTCATCGGATCGGGTAACGCAGCGCGGGCGGTCGTCTGGGCACTGCATAACCATGGAGTGAAGATCACCATCCTCAACCGTAGCAGCGAACCTGCCCACCTGCTTGCCAGCCAGACGATGAGCACCTACGATACCCTAGAGAGTGCCCATGCATACAGTGAGTCGGTGGATTTAGTCGTACAGGCGAGCAGTGTCCCTGCAACAGAGATGCCGATCCCTTCCTTCCGCTTCAGCGGCAAAGAGATCGCCTATGAGCTTGCATACGAGGATAGTGAGACCGCCTTCCTCATTGCTGCCTCCAGCGGTGGCGCGAGAGTTTTACACGGCAAAGAGATGTTCCTTGCTCAGACGAAGCTGCAGTTTGAAGCCTTTACCGGCTACCACTACCCACACTGGATAGCGGTAGCACTCAACGACTAAAAGAGCTGGATACGCTGCGAGCGTATCGAGAAGATTTTCCTTACAGGGATCACCCGCTCATCCTTATCGGGCAGAACCGACACCTGCAAGAAGGCCTCATTATCACCTCCGGTGGTCAACTCTGTCGCCCAGACGGTGAGGTGTTCCCCATCGACCCAGAGCTCTAGGATGATATGTTTCTTGCCGACCGCCTGCCTACAGAGGGAGAGCTTGCCCTGATAGTCCAGCCCACTAGCTTCGGTGACGCTATCGAGGACTTGGGCAGCAATCTGGCTCTTGTTGATGACCAAGCGCTGTTCATAGCGGCTCTTCAGGTCTCTTTTCTGCTCTTTTGTCAGCTTGGCAGCCTCAATAGCCGCCCCGAGGGCTTCATCAAAGACCGGGGTGGATACCGCAGCGCTGAGGTTCAGGTGCAAGGGCTCGATGTGTGCATCGAGGTCAGAGAGGTGAGCGCTGAAGTTCGGGTTCAGCACCTCCGCTTCCTTGCAGTCACCGCTTTGGTAGATTGTCGCTCCGACCAGCTGTCCTGCATCGCTGAGGATCTTTCGCCATACCTCTTCGCTCTCACGCTTCATCAAGAAGATCGTATCGCTTAAACGAGCGAGCAGGTGCTCCTGTAGGGCGGGGAGGTTTTCAATGATGTGGGCGACACGTTCCTCCACCACCATGGTCAGTCCATCGTAGATGGCGAGCATCCCGTAGCGCTCATGTAGCAACGAGAGCTGTTTGAGCAGCGCTGTGGAGCCATTGCCCTCGGTGTGGGCAGTTAAGTATTGCTCGATCTCACTGAAGGGAATCTTCGCATCGAAGGCTCGTACCACACTCTCCTTATCGATCTTCCACTGTCGCTGTACATCGAAGCGGGTGAGGGTAGCAAAGCGATAGAGGAGATCCCCAGTAGGGCGGTCCCCCAAGTAGCTGATCGTAAAGTCGCTATCGACCAGCAGCGCTCCAGCTTCAGAGTTTGCCCCAACGGTACTCACCACATAGCGATCCTCCTCTTTGCGCACCAGACCGATGGTCTGCAATGTCTCGCCGACGGTCTCGGTGCAGGGGAGGGTATAGCGTTTGGTAAGGGTTGCCA
>DASRNL010000078.1:0-2770 GCA_035647415.1 Sphaerochaeta sp.
ATCAGCAGGGCTCTCGTTGATGACCGATCCGATGGTCCATGCCATAGCGAGAATCATCAGCGCAGGGACCATCGACTTGATACCATCGGTGATCGCTTCGCTAGCGGTGCGGATGTTAAAGAGTCGACGTGCAACATAGTAGATATAGGTTGCAAAGAGGGTAAAGATCACTGCATAGAAGAGTGCCATCGACGCATCGGTATTATTAAAGGCATCGCCGAGGCTCATCGAAGCTGCTGCCTGACCGATTGTTTTAATCGCTTCCCCATCGATCTCCAAGAGGTAGGTGGTGACCGGGAAGAGGATGACTGCACTGGTGATGAGGACGATCAGCGGGAAGAGCATATCGAACGGCTTGGCGATCTCTGCATCATTTTCATCCATCTCCAACTCCCCTGGAGCTGGTCCGTAGCTCTCGTTATAGAGCTTACCGGTCTGTTTGGCATACTCGATCGAGCGAGCCATCGGTCCGTAATGCCGACCACTGAGG
The DNA here is from genome assembly GCA_035647415.1 of Sphaerochaeta sp. Lineage (GTDB taxonomy): Bacteria > Spirochaetota > Spirochaetia > Sphaerochaetales > Sphaerochaetaceae > Sphaerochaeta. The sequence goes on from DASRNL010000078.1 coordinate 491, forward strand.
ATCAGATAGAGGACCATAAAGAGGGTCAACAGGGCATAGAGGTTATAGGGCACCGAACGGAGGAAGAAGGAGAACTCACTGATGCCGAGGACAGAGAATCCTTCCGATCCCTTCACTATCGACATGACGGTGATCACCCAGCTGGAGATCGGCACCAAAATACAGACCGGTGCTGCGGTAGAGTCCAGGATATAGGCAAGCTGAGCACGGGGTACTTCATTCTTATCGGTAATCGGACGCATAATCGTTCCCACCGCTAGGCTGTTGAAATAGTCATCGACGAAGATCAACAGTCCACAGAACCAGGTCATCAAGAGGCTTGCTTTCTGGGTGTGGAGCTTATCTGCTGCCCACTTACCAAAGGCATGTGCACTACCAGCTCTGCTGAGCATACCGACAAGACCACCGAGTAAGGCACAGAAGAGGAAGATGCGGATGTTCCATCCATCATTCAAAGAATCTGCTACCAAGTCGGTGAGGTTGACCAGTGCCATCAGCGGGTTGCCGCCGGCGACGATAAGGGTTCCTGATAGAATCCCTAAGAAGAGCGATACCACCACGTCCTTTGTAATAAAGGCGAGGGTGATGGTGAGTACGGGGGGAATAAAGCCCCAAATGCCGAAACTTGTCATGATAACCTCACAAATCGGGGAAAATCCCCCTACAATCTTATACCAGCGACCATACAGGGTATTTGTGACATTGTACAGTCTAAATAACAATATTTGCTGAAATTCATACAGATTGTTATGAAAATAACAGAACCTGCCCGAAAAAAAGACCCTCCCGAAGGAGGGCCTAAGAGAAACAGGGGTTTATCGAGAGCCGATGGAGAACCGAACCGAGAGTGCATCGATTGGCTTATCGCCGAGGTTCTGTCCATACTCACGAATATAATACGCTGCATCGATGTGGAAGACCAAGAGGTCTAAGCCCACGCCGAGGGACTGGTAGCCCTTGTTGATTCCATAGCGAAGATCGAGGAATCGGAGCACTCGTACTGAAGCACCGAGGCGAGTCTGCTCGAAGAAGGCGCGGGTCAGGTCTGGGCCTTTGTTCCCACTCATCGAAATGACATCGACGACGTCAATTGCAATGGTCGGCTCTAGCAGTTTGCCAAAGAGGCTCGGAGTCCAGGCAAACCCAAAGTCCAAGGACCAAGGAACTTCCATCTCCCAATCCCCTCGAGAGGGAGGATCTTGAGCATCATCATTGAAGGTAGTACCGAAGAGCTCTTTTGCCCAGCTATCGACCGACTCATAGGTACTCATCCGATAGGTACCATTGAGGTTCTTAGCCACTGCGCTGACGCGAAGGGCAAAGGGGAAGTTGAGGTTCATACCAACAGAGATGGGAACTGCCCAACCAGCCATCAAAGGCGTCTGGTTTAGGAGCTTCTTCATTGGATCGGAGTTCTCGTCCATCATATCGATGATAGTGTTGGCATTCTGCGCCTGTAAGTACGCCTTATAGACTGCCTTCGCACTCACACCCACATCGATGTCCAGAACCTTTGGCACTACCTTGAAGTTCATACCGAATCCCAAAGTAGCGGCAGCACTGACCTGTGCAAGCAGGTTTGTTGAAGTGAGGTCGGCACCTGATTTATAGGTCATCAAGCGCTCCTGTGCTTCAACAGAGAGTCCGAATCCACCAACAGTGAAGGTGGTCGCTACATCAGTGGTGAGGAAGTCACCATAGCCTTTTTGGATGGTTCCTAAGAGCTTCTGGGCTCCCGAGAGCATCGCCTCTTCACCGTCTCCATCAAGAAAATCATCAAGCGCACCACTGGCTAAAATTCGCTGTGGGTTGTGCGCAGTGATGGTGATAGCAGGCAGTGAGAGCTTAAAGCCTGACTTTGCTAAGTTCGCGGGGTTGAGCAGGTAGCTATCGTGGGTGCCTTTCACCCCGAGCCCTGCCCCTCCCATCGCATCGAGGCGAACGTTGGTTCCGAAGAACGGCTCACCAACTTGCTTGTATCCAGTCTTGGTATTCTCATAGAGTTCAACTGCACTGATTGGCAGTAGCAGGAGAACCAAGAATATTCCTACTAGGAGTATACGCATATTGTTTTTCATATCAGTCCTCCTCTTATTTAGTAAGTTCATCCCAGAACTCATCGAATTCATCCTTTATGAAATCATCGATGAGATCGCTGAGCATCCCGATACCACCGATACGGTTGATATCACTTACATTTTGGAAGATACCTTGCAGGTATGGTTTTTTCTTACCCAAGATATACCTTTCCACATCTTCTGGGTCGACCTGAATATCAAC
>DASRNL010000079.1:0-3506 GCA_035647415.1 Sphaerochaeta sp.
TCTCCAATATCCTCAAGGAGCGGGGAATTTCGGTAGCCCGACGGACTGTCGGCAAGTATCGCAATGAGCTGAATATCGACCCCTCATATATCCGCGGGACGTAAAAAAGGGCGCCGAAGCGCCCCACTCTCTGCTCATCACCGCCGTTTATCGGTCGGTGATCTTCCCTTTTTCTTTACGGGCTACAGCCTCGATCTTATCGACCAAAAGCTCAATTCCCTCATAGAGTTCATAGCAATCATAGCTGACCATCTTGATAGTACCCCAAGCGAAGTGAAGTTTTCCGTCCAAATGGAAGCCTTGTCCCACTGTTTCTCGGGTGATGACGATATCCAAATCGTGCAGATACCCTTCAGCGAACTTCAGTTTCTGGAGCTTCTTATCCAAAAACGCGCGTGTCTCATCACTTGGATTGTATCGGATGCCTCTGACTGTCAAATTCATAAGCCCTCCTTTGACTCGGTCGTATCTTAAGGATACGAGGTGCAGCGACAATCGTCAATGGCAGAAATCCCTTACCAGACCGCTCGGGCACCTGCAGTCTTGCAGAAGGGGATAAACAACTGTATAGTAAAACCTACGAGGACTAGGGGATGCAAACTTTCACTGTCTAAGATGTAATCGGCCGGGACTGTTCCGAGGAAAACCGCCTCGGACTGACCTCTATCGCAGGGTGCTACATTCCGAGTATCATGGAACTTGCAACCTGCAATGAGCGATTACAAGGGATGGGACGCTACGCAGCCAAGCAGTGCGATCAGCGTGTTCTGCCCTAGCTAGAGAGCGATGCAATCCACCAAGCATATAGAGAAGATTCGGAGGTTCAACGGTGATCACCAGAACATTGAAGGTGGCAAACCGAGCTGGCATCCATGCCAGACCTGCTGCAGCGATTGTGAAGACAGCGAATATGTTCAAAAGTGACCTCTTTTTTGAAAGAGATACGATGAGGATCAACGGGAAATCGATTATGGGGATCATCACCCTTGGTGCTACCTACCAGAGCACCATCACGATGATCTGTGAAGGAGAGGATGAAGAGGCGCTCGCAGATGCGATCAGCGCCTTGTTCGCCAAGAGATTTGAGGAGTAGCCATGCGCCCCTTAACCAAGCGACAGACCGAAGTAGCTGAGTTTATCAGCTCCTATATCCAGCAGCACAACTATGCCCCGGCGGTACGGGATATCGCCAACCATTTCAACTTTTCAGTCAAAGCTGCCCACGACCATCTCAAAGCCCTCGAGACCAAACAGGTGATTCGCACCACCGGAGGGGTCTCCCGTTCCATCGAGATTATCGGTGAGGAGTTCTTCCCCTACGAGGAGCTAATCCAAGTGCCGGTCATCGGCTCGATTGCAGCGGGCCTACCGCTGATGAGTGAGGAGAACACCGAGTACCACCTCTCCATCCCCGCCGGGATGCTCCGCGGCAGCAGCAACACCTACTTTGCCCTCAAGGTTCGAGGGGATTCAATGATCGAAGCGGGGATCTACGATGGGGATATCGCCATCATGAAGAAGAGCGACGTGGCGAACACCGGCGATGTGGTCGCCGCTACTGTCGGCGAAGTGGATGAGGGGATCACTCTCAAGGGATTCTACCCCTCAGGGAAGAATATTGAGCTACGCCCGGCCAACAGTGCGATGGGTTCGATCATCACTCGATCGTGCACCCTCCACGGCAAACTCCACCTGCTCATAAGGAACTACCGGTGAGCGCCTACCTGCTCCTCGGCCCAGAGGCAGGGGCGAAAGAGATAAAACTCAAGGAGATCCGCGACTCGCTGCGCAAAACGCACAGCGAGGTGGAGCTGATCCGCTTCTACCCCTTTGAGTGCGAAGGAGGGGAGATCAGCCAAGCGCTCTTGAACACCACCCTCTTCAGTGACCATCGCCTCGTGCTCCTCAGCCAAGCCGAATCGGCGAATGCCGCCTTGATTGAAGAACTTGCCTCCTATTTGGCCCACCCTACCGAGGGTTCGACCTTGGTGATTATCTCCAGTGAGCTCTATATCAGCAACAAGGTCTCCTCCTTGATCCCCAAGGAGCGTACCTTCACCTTCTACGATCTTTTGGAGCAGCAGAAGGGGGAGTGGATCTACTCCTACTTCCGCACCCATGGCATCACTATCACCGATGATGCGATCGATCTTCTGATCGACATCAGCGAGGATAATACCCAACAGTTACGCACCATCTGCTCACAGCTGGTCCTCTTCTGGCAGCTCGGCGACCGCGGAGCGGTCATCGAGGAGGAGGATGTCGATACCTATGTCTTCCATAGCCGTCAGGAGGATGCCTTCACCCTCTTCCCCCTGATCGCTCGACGGGATTTAAAGCAGAGTTTAGCATCGCTAGCGATGATCCTCGGCAGCGGCGAGAGCGCCACTCCGATGCTCCTCTTGCGGGGTTTGCTCTGGCAGTTCCGTCGGCTGCTCTCCATCCAGGAAGCACGGGAAGCTGGAGAGGGAGAGCGCAACGCTTTCGCCCAAGCGTCGGTCCTCGGAAAGGGCAGTGCGATCCGCAGGCCCAAGGATATCACCACCTACCGTGATGCGCTGCGCAACTACTCCTTAGCCGAGACGCAGGCGATCATCGCAGCCCTAATCACCTCCGATATCACGATCAAAGAGAGCAGCGCTGAGCTGACCAAGGGGCACTTTGAACTCTTGCTCTATCAGATTATTGTCAAACGCGGGTCTTCCTTAACCCAAGCAGATCCGTTGGCTCTTTAGAGGGAGAGCTGGCGCAAAAGTCGCTCGACGACTGTAAGTGGAATCTTCGCCTCGTCGGCGATCGTCTCAGCGCTTTGGGCGAGCATCGCCTCGATGCTGCCGTAGCGCGACAAGAGCGCTTGGCTGCGCCTCGGGCCAATCCCATCGACCGATTCGAGGAGCCTGAAGGAGGCATCCTTGCTCCGGAGGGCTTGGTTCGCCCCACTGGCAAAACGGTGCGCCTCATCCCGGACAGCGATCACCAGCCTCAGCGCTTCGCTGGAGAGCGGAAGCCGAAGGTCAGCCCGATCGCTATCGAAGACGATCCGCTCGTCCCCCTCTGCTAACCCGATAATAGGAATCTCCACCATCCCCAGATCATCGAGGATCTCCCGGGCAGCGTTGACCTGCCCCTTCCCTCCGTCGATGAGCAGGAGATCTGGACGGGCCAAATCATCGTTGAGGATCTTGGTGTAACGACGGGCGACCGCCTCGCGGATCGCCTCATAGTCGTCCACCTTCCCTCCAAGGGAGCGGATATTGTAGCGGCGGTAGTTGGGCTTATCCGCCCGTCCCTCTCGGAAGCTGATTAAAGAGGCGACAGTATGCTTGCCCTCAAGGTGGGAGATATCGAAGCCCTCGATGAGCATCGGTGGCTCCTCGAGGTGGAGGACCTCCTGCAGTTCGGCAAGCGCTGCGGTATTGTCCCGGCTGCGTAGCCGCTTCTCCACATCCCGCATTGCGTTCTCTCGGGCCATCCTCAGGATTCGGTAGTGCCGCCCCTCCAAGGGG
>DASRNL010000080.1:0-3301 GCA_035647415.1 Sphaerochaeta sp.
GCCCTACCCGCTCTTGGAGCTCTTCAAAGCTCTCAGTCCACGAAAGAGATCCTGCATAGCTATGCCGCTTGAGCTCCTCGCGAGCAGCGTACATCTCCTTGCCATAGAGGTAGGTCTGCGAGAAGGAGGAGCGTGCGAGCAGTGAACCGATGGTGCGATGGGCACGCTCACTCTCGCTGCCAAGCTCCTTCATCGGACCGAGGACGACCCGCTTCGCCCCTTGCCAAGAGAGCGCAGAGAGGTAGCCGAGGATGCTGGCAGTCGAATCGAGGCTGGCATTGTAGGTATCATCGACGATGGTGATCGCCCCTCGGCTGACCGAGGTGCGTCCAGGAATCGGTGCAAAATTCTGCAGGGCGAAGGCGATGGTCTTGGCATCGATGCCAAGGGACTCTGCCACCTTGATCGCCCCGATCACATCCTCTAAGAGATGCTTGCCGACGGTCCGAACCGAAAAACGGTTCCCTTGATAGGTGAGCAGCCACCCCCCCAGCCCAAGGTCGATCGCTTCGATGTCCGTCCTGCTATAGGAGTGTAATGCTACTGAAGCGGATGCCTCGATAAGCGAGCGATGGGTACAATCTTTGGTGATAAAGCCTTGGCTCACCTGGGGATGGAAGATCTTCGCCTTCTCTTTGGCAGTCGCCTCAGTTGAGCCGAACTGCGCAAGGTGGGAGATACCGATATTGGTCAACAGTGCTACATCGGGTCGCAGGAGGGAGACGAGCTGGTCCATCTCACCGTGGTGATCGATGCCCAGCTCGAAGACCCCCCAACGACTCTCTTTGGAGAGAGAGAAGACAGAGAGCGGCAGTCCGTAGACGCTGTTGTAGTTTCCCGGCGTCTTGGCAGTCTCTCCTGCTGCGCTAAGGATGGTAGCGAGGGCTTCTTTGGTGGTAGTTTTACCGACGCTACCGGTAATTCCGATCAGCTTTGCGCTGCGATGCATGGCGACGTAGGAGGTGGCGAGCGCCTGCAGGGCAGCGAGCACATCGGAAGCAGCGAGGAGCGCTACATCGACAATCCCACGGGCCGCTTCGGCCAGCCGATCATCGACGACTATCGCAACAGCCCCGTTACGGGCAGCATCGCCGATGAAGGAGAAACCATCGACGTGCGCCCCTGGCAGGGCAAAGAAGAGCGAACCGGAGGTGCACGCTCTACTGTCTATCTGTACATTGGTGATCAGCGCCTCACTGGATCGCACACACCGAGCGCCCATCAATGGTGCGATGGTCTTAGCGGTGAGTGCAAGCGATCCGAGGTGCTGGACGAAGCTCATAGGCCACTCCGAGAAGCGACACTATAGACGTGTTGCTCGGTGATTGGCACGAGCTGAATATTCTCCCGCCACGCCTCATCGATGAGGGCTTCGGGGGTCATAAGCGCTGATATATGCGCCTCTAACAGCTGTTTTTCTTCGGTAAGGGTACGGTGGCTCTGCTGCAGGGAACGATACTCCAAGCTCAGCATGCGATGCCTGCCACGCTGTGAAAGGGGCAATAGCAGTGAGAAGATGAGTACCAAGAGCAGACCAAGGATTGCAAGATGGCGAAGACCCACCGAACGGGGGGCTTCTTGCTCTTCGCTGTTGTAGTAGAACCAATCGTTGTGCATCACTCTCCTCCTATCCTATCTTTTCAATAACTCTAAACTTTGCACTCCTGCTGGCGGGATTCTCCTCCCGCTCCTCTTCGGTGGGAACCAGTGGTTTCTTAGTCAAGATGGAAATCTTGGTCGAGTCGTACTCCTTGAAGAACCATTTAGTCTTTCGATCTTCGAGGGAGTGAAAGCTGATCACCCCTATCCGTCCGCCGACTTTGAGGGAACGGATCGCCCCTTCTAAAGCGACCTCGATACGGTCAAGCTCCCCGTTGACCTCGATGCGGATCGCCTGGAAGGTCTTGGTCGCTGGGTGTAGGTATCCGTATCTATACGCCGGTGGCACGGCTCGATGGATAATCGCAGCGAGCTGGGCACTGTCGGCGATCTTGGTGAGCTTGCGCTCAGCGACGATCGCCTTGGCGATCCTGCGGCTATAGCGCTCCTCTCCATAGTGAAAGATCAGATCAGCGAGCTTCTTCTCTGGGTAGCCGTTGACCACATCCACAGCGCTGATCGGCTGCTCGACATCGAGGCGCATATCCAAAGGCTCGGCTTTTCTAAATGAAAAACCTCTCCCGCTCTCCTCATAGTGGTAGGAGGAGATCCCCAGATCAAAGAGCACCGCATCGTAGAGCCCTTGTTCTGCGGAGGTAAAGAACGCATCAAAGGACGTATTGGTTGGAATGAAGCGTTCGCCAAAGGAAGCGAGGCGCTCGGTGGCCTTTGCAAGGATCCCTGTATCACGGTCAAGGCCGATCACCGAGATCGAATCCTTGGCTTCGAGGAAGCGAAGGCTATGGCCCCCTTCCCCACAGGTGCTGTCGACGATAATCGATGGCCCCTCGTGCTGGGGGGTCAGATAGGAGAGCACTTCAGCGGTCATCACCGAGTAGTGGACGTAGCTCATGGGCCCTCCTCTCGCATCAGCTGGCTGAGCGATTGTGCGGCATCGAGGAACTCATCCATCGAGTCGGTGAGGTAGCTCTCGTACTCATCCTTATTCCAGAGTTCGAGGTAATGGCCGGTTCCCAAGAGCACCGACTCCTCCTTCAAGGAGAGGTTTGCGCTCTCGCGCAGACTGACGGGGATATTGATCCGTCCACTCTTATCAAACTCGATCAGCTGAGCGGGGGCGATCATCCCACGCTGTAGGATTCGCAGCTTCCGGTCGAACATCGAACCTGGGCTGCTGATGATCGTATCCTTCAACACTTCGAAGTCAGAGGGCAGCATCAGCCAGAGGCAGTTCTCCAACCCACGGGTCACGTAGAGCGCCTCACCAGCTAAGGCGTTGCGCAGACGTGCGGGGATGAGAATGCGACCTTTATCGTCAATGGTGCTGTAAAATTCACCAGTCAACACGCGATGCTCCTCCTGATTTGCTCTAAAAATGGGAAATCTTCCCACTTGTACCCATTAATGTACACTACGCCCCACTAAGGTACAACCTTTTTCTTCTATTTCCAAGCAGTGGTAGGAGATATTTCGCTTTTGATACTTAACGGATGTCTAGGATTTAGGGGAAAAAAAGAGAGCCCCCCGACAAAGGAAGGCTCGTGTATAGGAGAAAAGACTCAGCGATCAGGGTTGAAGATATTATAATCTATGTCGCTGAAGATCGTATTGCGCTTCTCTGCTTTGACCAACCACTCAGTGTTGACCGCATTCTTGCACATATTGGAGTAGACCACATTGA
>DASRNL010000081.1:0-2018 GCA_035647415.1 Sphaerochaeta sp.
GGAGAACTCTAGGTGAGTTCCCTGATGGTGCATAAAGGGGTAGAGCTCATCGCCGTCGATCTCTCGATTCAAGAGATCGAGCAAGCCGCGATTAGAGCGGAAGGTCCGCCCATTGTACTCTAGCGCAAGGCCGCGGTTTAAGTAGGAGTAGGAGCGCAACCTACTGATGATGAACTCCTCTTCAAAGCGGTACTCGCCGAAGGCTTCAGCATCAGGGATGAAGATGACCTCGGTGCCATTCTTCTCCTTGGTCTTGCCGCTCTTCTCTTCGATCTGCTTACCCTGTTCAAAGGTCGCGCTGAAGTACTTACCATCGCGATAGCTGGTGACCTTGAAGTAGCTTGAAAGGGCGTTTACCGCCTTCGTCCCTACCCCATTGAGCCCGACGGAAAACTGGAAGACTTCATCGTTATACTTAGCCCCGGTGTTGATGATGGAGACACATTCGACCACCTTCCCCAAGGGGATTCCACGGCCGTAGTCTCGGATACGCACCTCATTCTCCGCTCTCAGGACTACGATCTTCTTCCCGTAGCCCATGATGAACTCGTCGATCGAGTTGTCGATCACTTCTTTTAAGAGAATATAGATCCCATCATCGATATGGTTGCCGGTGCCGAGCCGGCCGATATACATCCCCGGCCGTCTGCGTATGTGTTCTAATGCACTGAGCGTTTCAATTGTGGATTCGTCATACTTATGCGTAGCTACAGAGCCCATTCATCTTCCTCCATCGTGGTATGCATCCGGTGGCTGTATCTATACAACTGCTTCTCCCATAGTTTGTTACAAGAAGAAAACAGCAGGTGCATACCGATAGGCTATCACTTGTATAGTGTAACGGAAGTTAGCGCCTCTTACAATCATCATGCCCTCTAGGGCTTACGCTCGTGCCCATTTGCCAGTATGATACGAAGTCTATCACCAGCAGAGGAGAAACAACTATGGTCCAAACGCGTTCGCTTGATACCATCCCTTGGTCAGTCCTCACCGAGGTCTTCAACCTCGCCTTCAGCGACTACGCTGTGGTGATGCGCCTTGATGAGGCGGCACTTAAGAGCCACCTCGCTGCAGTCAGCTACAGTGGCGAAGACTCCATCGGCCTCTTCGATGGTGATACCCTCGTTGGGTTTCTCTTCATCGGTCGCCGAGATGAGCGTGCCTATGATGCAGGCACTGCGATCATCCCCGCCTACCGCGGCAAAGGCCTCGCCCATACACTCATCGAGGCAGCTATCGAGCATCTTAGCACTCGCGGTGTCACCTCCTTCACCTTGGAGGTCCTCTCTGAAAACACCCGAGCAAAATCCCTCTACGAGGGTCATGGCTTTGTACCTACCCGCACTCTGCACTGCTATACCCACTCCAAAGAGGAGCTCGCATCGCTTTTGACCACCTTGGCCTTGGTGCCGCAGAATCGCCCCTTTGTCTGTGAGAACCCCTTTGTTCCAACCTGGCAGAACAGCGCCACTTCGATCAATATCGGCTCCTACACCAAGATGGCAATCTTCAAAGGAGCGCTACAGATCGGCAACCTCGCCTTCAATAGCGCCACCGGTTCGATCGCCCAGATCGTCCTCTATGGAGCTGCTCGCAGCCAGGAGTACTTCGCCCAGGCGATCATAGGCGTCGCCAAGCATAACGAAGCGAACGAGGTGCGGATGGTCAACGTAGACGCCAAAGACGCCCTACTGCTTGGAGCACTCTCTGAGCTCGGCTTTGAGGAGTTTGCCGCCCAAGAGGAGATGGTTCGCACCCTATGAGCACCTACACTATCGCTCTCATGGAACCCCATGAGGAGGATGCTGTCACTTCCTTGATGGCGCGCTGCTTTGCGCGCTCCTTTCACCCAATCTTCTTCATCCACCCCGAGAGCACCATCGTCGCCCGCTGCGAGGGCAGGATCGTTGCCGGGCTCAATATCGATATCTTCAGCGTCAACAAGCGTATAACGATGGGCTATCTCGGCTGGCTCTACACCGACAGCGAGCACCGCGGTCATGGCCTTGCCAACCAGC
>DASRNL010000082.1:0-2077 GCA_035647415.1 Sphaerochaeta sp.
AGAAGGTACTGCCGGTACACCTCATCGGCATCTCATCGCTAGCCTTAGCCCTGCGCTATTTCCTCTACGCCATTACCCCATCCTTTGGATGGATTATTTTTGGACAGCTTTTGAACAGTCTCTGCTACGGCTTCTTCCAACCGGCGGCGATCTACTTTATCGCCCGCCGCGTCAAACGAAGCCGTCGTACCCTCGGGATGTCGATCTTCACATCCGTTGGCATGGGCGTGCCAGCGGTCATAGGATCGCTGATCGGAGGGGTGATAATCCAGCACTTCGGCTACGCTACGCTCTTTGGCAGCTACGCCCTAGTTGCACTGTTCTCCTTCTTCCTATCCCGGGTCTTTTCTCCGATTATGCGTACACCGCCGTTGGAAGAGGGGTAGGAGAGTTGTTTGAATGGCATAATCGAATATGGTATGCTCGATAGGGAGGCACCAAGTGAAAGAGAGTGATAGTTGGCATCTGCGTTCGATCGGGGAGATCCCTCTTGAGAAGGTCAATAAAAACCTTCGAGAACTCTCCACCTTCATGAATACCAATGTGGAGGTGATTCGATCGATCTTCTGCTCCTACCACCCGTTTACCCTGATCCATACGGCAGCTCAAGAGGTTGCCCAAGAACCGACGCCGATGAAAGAAGCGCTCTTGCACTATCTGCAAGGGTTGCTTCCCTACGCCAAAAGCGATGGACCGACAACCGTAGAGGTCCCTACCAAAGAGTATAAACGCCTCACTACCAGCTTCGAGGAGCTGATGCGCAAGAGCGTCCGCTGGGTGGACAATACCGCCTTGCGGCTGCGTTCTGAAGACCAGAGCATCGACGATGAGCTGATGCTCGCCTTCCAGCATGAGGGCATCGCGTTTTTGCAGCCGAGCACCGAGCTGCGGACCGAGGAGCTCATCGCCTCCTTGCAGTACCGTCTGCAACCTTTCAATGCCTTGATTGGCGAAATCTTTGGCGCAAAACTCGATGGCCTTATCGCAGCTTTCAAGGAGCTCGCAACCAGTGAGAAATCAGCGCTCTCTGACTGGGAGGTCGTAGCAAATACTTCCTTGCTGGAAGCCGATGCCCACCTTTTGAGTGTGGAGATGGCCTCCCTTCCTTGGGAAGAGGCAAGCCACCTGCTCATCGATGATCCAGGTACAGGAGCGCCCCCCTTTGTCCGACTCAGGTCGGTCTACTACGCCTTTGATGCCCATCGGCTGCTGCGCGATGGGTATGCGATAATCCGCAGCGCTGTCATGCGCAAAGGCCCCGAATATGCCGCCCAGTGGCTTGCCATCGAAGAGACGAAGTGCCGCTTGATGCCGATTACCTTCTTTACGGCGATCTTCGGCACGATGGATTGGCAGCGGGATGTCCCCTTGGGTGAGAGCAGCGTCGATGCACTCTTTGAACGCGATGAGGATCGTCTGTTGATCCAAATTCCCTATGCAGAGCTTTCGATGATCTCCAACCCCTTTGGAGAAAATGAGGCTTTGTTGGAAATCTTGCGCACCGCAGTGGCCAAGCGCAGGCTCGCCGAAGAGGTCGCTGATCCGGCGATTATTGTCGATTCGAGAGATCGTACCCGGTACCGCATTGAGGGCGTCGATGGGGTGCTGAGCCTCTCCTTTGGCCAGCTAGCAACCATCGGGGTCTCCTGGGAGGGGATTGCCGACATCAAGGATGCAGTGGGCTTAGGCCTCCATCTGAATCCCCTTGAGGATGAGCTCGCTGAAGCGCAGATGGCACAGGCGGAACGTGTCGACATCGAAGGGGAGCTGGAGAGCGCCCCAGGAAGCGGCTCCTCCTACTTTACCACCTTCTTTGAGAAGGAGACCTGTGCTATCGAAGATGCTGAGGAGCGTGAAGAGGCCGAGGAGCTGGTCAGCTCTGCGGTACAACCCTCGCTCTTTGACCAGGAGTACAGCGATCTTTTCAATCCTGATCGTAGGCGTGAAGATGACACCGATGAGTATGAGAGCGAGGCGTATGAGATCATAGATCCGCACGTCATCAGCGAGGAGTGGGAGGCAGAGCAGGTAGAGTTCAGCCTCGCCGACGAAGAGATGGAGGCAGGCGACCCAGATG
>DASRNL010000083.1:0-4589 GCA_035647415.1 Sphaerochaeta sp.
GGGTTGATCCCGGCGAGATCAACCCCGAGCTCTATGAGGCAGCGGATATCGATGGGGCAGGGCGCCTGCAGAAGATTCGCTACATCACCCTTCCAGGAATCAAGGGCACGATCGTGGTGCTGCTGATTCTCTCGTTGGGTAATATCCTCGGCGGTGGCTTTGACCGACCGTACACTTTAGGCAACCCCTTGGTGCGCAATGTCAGTGAGGTGCTGCCGACCTTCATCTACTCTTGGGGTATCAAGGGGCTACAGTTCTCCCTGACTACCGCGGTGGGACTCTTCCAGTCAGTGGTAGGGGTCATCTTCCTGCTTGGTGCAGACTTCTTTGCCAAGCGCGCAGGGGAACGAGGGATCGTGTAGGAGGCGGTATGGGTGGTACGAAGATTAAATCAAGATCACAGCGTATCGGTGACTGGGTCATCGTAGCGCTCTGTGTCTTTGTCATCTTCATCTGTCTCTTGCCGATGCTCAATATCCTTGCCCGCTCCCTCTCCTCGCCACATGCGCTGATGCGCAACGAGGTCTTACTCTGGCCCAAGGGGCTGAACTTCGATGCCTATAAGTATGTACTCAACGATAAGACATACACCTGGGCGATGACCTGGACTGCGATTCTTACCGTAAGTGGAATGGTCCTCTCCTTGGTGATGACCACCATCTGCGCCTATCCCTTGATCTACCCGCAGCTCAAAGGTCGAGGGTTTATCAACACCTTCATCATCTTCACGATGTACTTCAACGCAGGTACGATTCCGATGTACCTCCTACTCAAGGACCTGAAGATGCTGAACAAGCCGGTGGTGCTCTTGGTGCCGTACTGCCTCTCGGTCTTCAATATGATCATCATGAAGAGCTTCTTCTACTCGATCCCAGACTCGCTGCGTGAATCAGCACAGATCGATGGAGCTGGACCGGTGAAGGTGCTCATCAGCATCTACCTGCCTCTCTCCACCCCCGTTATCGCCACCTTGGCGCTCTTCTACGCGGTGGGGCGGTGGAATGGGTTCCACGATGCGCTGATGTTTATGAATGTACGCAAGTACTATCCAATCCAGCTCTTGCTCTACAATCTGATCAACGCGATCTCGTCGATCGAGGTGGCGATTCAGGAGGGGTTCTCAACCCCAGGGCTCAATGAGACGATCAAGACCGCCTCGGTGATGTTCGCCACCGTGCCGATCCTCTTGGTCTATCCATTCTTGCAACGTTACTTTATCACCGGAGCTACGCTCGGTGCTATAAAGGAGTGATTTAATATGGTGCCCAGAACAACCTATCTGGGTAAAACAAAGGAGGACTTCTAATGAAGAAAATACTCGTAGTGTGTACGGTGTTGCTTCTCCTCTTGCCCCTGTCGCTCTTTGCTCAGGCGGCAAAGGAAGCACCCACCGTCGCCGAACTAGGACCGGATGGACGGTTCACCACCACGCGAAAGATCACCGTCGAAATCTTCGACCGCGGAGTCGATGATGGACGTACCCCTGCAGAGGATAACGTCTGGACGGAGTGGATCAAAAGCCAGGTGCTGAAGGAGTATAACATCGATGTTACCTTCGTCCCCGTCCCCCGCTGGACTGAGACTGACTCGATCAACAACCTGCTTGCCGCCGGCGACGCACCGGATATCTGTTATACCTACAGCTATCCGACCGTCCAGCAGTACGCAGCGATGGGTGGGGTGACCGACCTCGCTCCCTACGTCGAGCAGTACAAGCATCTTCTGCCCAACCTCTTCGATCTTTTGGAGGACATCAACGTCTACAACAACCTTGATCCGAAGACTGGTACCCTCTGGGCACTGGAGGCACGACAGTTCTATCCACACCGAAACAGCGTCTTTGTCCGAGAGGACTGGCTGAACAAGCTCGGTCTGGCAAAGCCGACCAACCACGCTGAGTTCGAAGCGATGCTCAAAGCATTCAAGGACAATGCAGGATTGCTCTTAGGTGCTGACGCAGCGCGGATGATTCCGATGTCGATTACGGTGGACATCGGTTGGATGGGAGACCCCCTTACCACGAGCTTCGTCCCTGAGGGACTCAGCGATGAGTTGCTCTGGGCACTGGGGTATGACGACCGAAGGATCATGTGGCCTGGGTACAAGGACAGTATTCGCCTGCTGAACAAGTGGTATAACCTCGGGTACATCTGGCGGGACTTCCCCCTCTATCCCTTTGGGGACCAGACCACCCACGACAACCTCGTGCGATCGGGCTTTGTTGGAGCATTCATGCACAACTGGGACTACCCATACCGTGCAGGTGGCGTAGATATCCAGACAACCTTGGAGCAGATCGGTGGCTCATTCATAGCAATCGACCCCTTCCCCAACGATGCTGGCCTCTATCGGAAGTACTTGCCCTCGACAACCGGGGACCGCAAGATCTTCTTCCCACACACTAACACCGAACCGCTTGCTTCGCTGCTCTACCTTGAGTGGCAGTCCAAGCTTGAGAACCGCAAGTATCTGCAGATTGGACCGGTCGGAGTAACCCATAAGGTACTCGACAGCGGGGCGATTCAGATCATCCCGGCAGCCGTTCCTGAGTGGATCCAGAACTCCGCTGATAACATCGACTACACGATGGTTATCAACGGTAAGGACATGGGAAGTGCAGAGCTTAACGGCCTCTCCCTCGGATTGGGATACAGTGGTGTTGATCCACGGTATCTAGAGGAGTCCTACCGCATTGAGCAGAATGATGGCCGGATTGTGAAGAACTTCACCGTCGGAACCCTTGAAGCTCAGGTCGGGTTGGACAACGTGCTCCGCGACAAGCGAAATGACTTCCTTGTCCGCGCAGTTGTTGCCCCAACAGGACAGTTCAATGCAGTCTATGACGCTGGCTGGCAGGATTACCTAGCAACCGGTGGACGGGCAATCATCAAGGAGCGCCTCGCGCGTTATGAAGAGATCTACGGAGTGAAGCTCGAGCTTCCCGCAGGATACGTCCTGTAACCGTATTCGTTCACGACCGTCATGGAGCCGCCGCGAGGCGGCTTCATACATTCTAAGAGAGGGTCTCTGTTTGTTTTGATTATGGCTATGCGCTATATATCTGATGCGAGGCATCGGCCTTGAGAACGTTCCATCTATATAATCGTTCAATACAACAGGTTGTTTTCTATAGTTTTAAATTCTCACTACCTTGTTTCTTGATCCCAAGCCATGCCTCACAGCAATCACTGTTACTCTTGTTACCAGTGTGTAGGTTCAACCTACAGTGTAAGTGTGGGAGAGGCAGGTCTTGCTGTCACACCAGTGAAATTACCAAGACTCACTAAACAGTACGAGCAACCCAACACAATATATTCTGCACCTAAGGACAAGTATATTGTTTCTATGCATAATCTTAGACCCTCTTTTCTGTGCTTTGAAGTGAAAATTTAGGATAGCCAAGGTGCTGGAGAGATACAATGTGTTTACTTTGAATTGCATTGCTGTGGTATACTGCTTCGGTAGTGTCGGAGGGAGTAGCGAGAGTATGAACCAGCGGAACAGGCGAGTGGTAGCAGTGGGGATCATGCTTGTAGTGAGCATGTTGCTTGGTGTGATAGCAAGCGGTAATGGTGAACGAGAATATGTACTCTTTGGAGCGCATAGCACCGATAAGAAAGCGAATATTAAGACGTTAACAATCCTCTACTACGAGTACCTTGATCTTATCGCAAGCTTAGAAGACCAGGTGCTGGATCAGTATGGTGTTGCCGTAGCAGCGTACGAAGCAGGAGAGGAGGAGATTGTACAGCAGGAACCTGATATTTGGGAGACCGATGAGATGTTCTCCGAGCGCATTGCAGCTGAGCTTGCCGAACATATTGAAGCCACTGAAATGGCATGGGAGAAACAGATTCTTGCACTGTTTGCTACCATTGAAACGGAGATGGATGAGATTGAGAAGCTCGCAGATGTTACGAGCGAACACCTTGCCTCGCCAAAGATTGTAACAGTATCCGATGTGCGGTTTGGAGAGTACCAGAGAAACGATCGACTCTGGCCGGTACAGTTTGTCTTTTCAGACGACCTCCTTGTGGATATCTGTATCGATGCAGTGGTGGACTTCGCCCCAGAGCTCATGGAAGAATACCGGGTACGCAAAGCGATTGTAGACTTCGATCAGGCGGTGAAAGAAGAATCGCTTAGGTGGCAGCTCTCCTACTACATCAGACCTATTGAGTTCAGCAGTGATGACGAATTCTTACTATCACCGGAGTTCCTGGTGCTCTTAGATACACTTATGGTTCTCGATAGTAATGGAGTGGTACTCTATCAGCAATCACTGCAAGCGCCAGCACCGCTTGCTATTTTCACAATGACCAGAGAGTTAGAGCTGGAGCAAACTACGCTCCATCCCTCCTTCAGTGTCTCTGATTTTCCCAGTCAATTCCGTAACCGGTATTACCCGAGGATGCGAAATCTTGGGCTACCGATTCTGCTGACCTATCCAGAGATGGATACAACCGCCGAGTATGAGGCTGATCGGCTTTCAGCGTTTGCTGAGCCTGTGGCACCGCCAGTTGTCCCGAAAGCACCCCCTGCTGTTGAAGAGGTAGTGTTCCGCATCTCCAACGGTGCTGAGCCTGAGT
>DASRNL010000084.1:0-3326 GCA_035647415.1 Sphaerochaeta sp.
CTGCTTCCAGCTCGCATTCCAGAGCCCACCCATCATCCAGAAGGTGATATCCTGTAGGTCCTTTGTTGGCTCTGCCACCAGCTTGATCACCGCAAGGCCACTGCTGAAGATCGCACTTACGGCGATGCCGCTGAGCACCAGGCGCAGCAGCCAACCACCGAAGCGAAAGCGCTGGGCGAGCAGATAGGAGGCGAGCAGGGCGATCAAGCCAAAGCAGATCGCCGAGATCTGCACCAAGACGGTGCTACCGACTCCAAGCACGATCATCAAAGCAGCTCCAAAGGCAGAGCCCTGGCTCACTCCTAAGAAGCCAGGCTCCACCAGAGGGTTGGAGAAGAGCATCTGAAAGGCATACCCGCTTGCACTGAGCATCGCCCCGGCCACCAGAGCGAGGACGATGCGTGGCAGGCGCACATTGAGGAAGATGCTGCGGGTCATCGCATTGCTCTTCCAGTCAGTTGGCAGATGGAACCCTGCTCTGGGATAGCGCCCCACAAAGAGCACCAGAAGACTCGCCAGCAGGGTGAAGAGGATCATCGCCCAGAGGGCGCGTCGCTTGGCGCGTACCGAGCGGGTATACGAGTAGTGCTTACTCACTGCCTGTTCTGCTCTACCGATGTGCTATAGGCGTCGGTTAAGATTCCGAGGATCCGCTCATCGGTGATCGAGTAGAAGTTCTGATAGAAGGAGCGGACCTCCTCCACCATATCGATATCGCTAAAGAGCTCTGGGTAGGTCTCCTTTGCCAACCAGGTCGTTCCCAAGATCCAAGAGGCTACCGGCTGGATATAGTTCATCAGATCGTGTGGACTGGCGAGGATCGCTCGGTGTTGCGTCGCTGCAAGATCCGCCCAGATCGGGGAGGTATAGACCCCCTCTAGGAAGGAGCGGGTAGGGGTGTTGTAGCTGATCAGGACGATCAGATCCGGATCCCAGGCGGCGATCTGCTCAAAGCTCACCGTCGACCACCCTGCCGCTGCCTTGTTGGTCCCTTGCCATACGGCGGTAGCGCCGATGGTCTGAACCATCCATGTCTGCAGCCAATCATCGGGGGCGACCTTGTAGCTGGTGGTGTTATCCCGTCGGTCTGCCTGTAGCAGCAAAAGGCGTTTGGGCTCGGTGACGGTAGCCACTCGCTCTTTGATGAAGGAGAGTTTCTCTCGATAGAGGTTGAGAATTTCCTCTGCTCGCTTGGGGTTCTGTAAGAGAAGGCCGAACTCAACTAACTCGCTTTGCCACTCATCCCAGGTCTCCAAGCTGACGGTGTAGTTGGGCACCTGCAGCTGGTCAAGCTTGGTCGCTAGCGACTGGTAGTGAGTCGCCTTCATCAACACGAGATCGGCGTTTGCAGTGGCGATCTCTTCGACGCTCGCCTGTTGGCTGATACGGCTCTTGGCATCGAGGGCGGGATCGATGAGGGCGAAAAAGTCTCCGAGCCCTTGGTCGGTTTTTGGCAGTGTCAGGTGCATATCGGCAACCTCAGGGAAGAGGAAGAGGATATTCGCTGGCATATTGCCTGCCTTTCCGACGATCATCAATCGATCGATCGGATCGCTGATAGTCAGGGTTCTGCCATTGGCGTCGGTGGCTGCTACAGCGGCAGGATCAGCGGGGGGCATGGGCTTTATCCCTTGAGCAAAAAGAAAGCAGCTTGCAAGCAACAGCACGAAGACTGTAGAAAAACGTTTCATAATGAACTCTCCTTATGGTAGGGAAATAATACCATTGTGTATTTGAAAACACAATCGGAAAAGATAAAAAGATTGCTATCCACTCCGCTATGCTTTCTTGATACCTGCTTGATAGCATTGGACAATCAGTTTAGGCTATACTCATCATATACATGAGGAAATAGCATGCAGAATGTAGAGAGAAGAGAAGAGATCGCCCGCCTTGCAAAGAGTGCACGAAGGCTGGGGTTCAGCAGCACCGTAGATCGGAATACCCTCTTAGTTCGCATCAGCGAGGGATTGCAGCGCGATTGGCCAGCGATTTCAGCTGCCAACGAGGCGGATATCGCCGCCGCTGAAGCTGACAAGCTAGCCCCAGCGTTGATCAAGCGCCTGCGCTACGATGAGATCAAGCATGCTGAGACCCTCGCTGGCGTTGCCGATGTTATCGCCCTCAAAGACCCCGTAGGAGCGACCCGCGCCCACCGGCTCTTGGATGATGGCTTGGTCCTCAAACAGATCACCGTACCGATTGGGGTGATCGGCATGATCTTTGAAGCACGGCCCGATGCTTTAGTGCAGATCGTCGCCCTCGCTGCTAAGAGCGGAAACGGTATCATCCTCAAAGGCGGCAGCGAGGCACAGCGCACCAACGCAGCGTTGGTGGCCTCGATGCAAAAGAGCCTCCAAGGGTGTGCACTCGGCAGCGAATGGCTGCTGCTCTTGGAGAGCCGAAGCGATGTCGCAGAGATCCTAGAGATGGATCGGTATATCGATCTCTTAATCCCCCGTGGTTCCAATGAATTTGTCCGCTATATCATGGAGAACACCCATATCCCAGTCCTCGGACATGCCGATGGTATCTGCCACCTCTATATCGACAAGGAGGCTGACCTCACCCAAGCGCTGAGAGTCGCCTACGACGCAAAGACCCAGTACCCTGCAGCCTGTAATGCGATTGAGACATTGCTCGTCCATGAGGCGGTCGCCAAGGATTTCCTCCCAGCGCTCAGTGAACGCTTTGCTGAGAGCGTGGTGCTGCACGGCGACGCTCAGACTGCAGCGTTCATCCCCTGTGTTCCCTACAAGGACGGGGATTGGGAGCATGAATACCTCGATTTGGAGCTCAATATCCGCATCGTCGCTTCTCTTAGAGAGGCGATTGACCATATCAATAGGTGGGGCAGCAGCCACACCGATGCGATCATCTCCACAGATGAGCAAGCGATTGCTACCTTCTTCGCCCAGGTGGACAGCGCCGATGTCTTTGCCAACTGTTCAACCAGATTTGCCGACGGCTTCCGTTTCGGTCTAGGAGCGGAGGTCGGTATCAGCACGCAGAAAATCCACGCCCGCGGGCCAGTTGGTCTAGAGGGATTGCTCAGCACCAAGTACCTGCTTGCAGGTAGCGGGCAGGTTGTCGGCGACTACAGCGGCCCAGATGCAAAAGCCTTCAAGCATATTGAACTGGATCCAAAGGAGAGCCCCGATGCGTGACTTTTCCCATGTCACCCGCATCGTGGTGAAGGTCGGCACCAACCTCATGAGCAGCAGCGATGGCATCTCTGAGCGCTTTGTTGCACAGATCAGCGCCCAGATTGCCACTTTGATGCAGCAAGGCTATCAGGTGCTGCTTGTCAGCAGCGGAGCGATCGG
>DASRNL010000085.1:0-7817 GCA_035647415.1 Sphaerochaeta sp.
ATCCTACCGAGGAGCAGACAATCGACCTCGGCGAAGGACTCTCTTTCA
The DNA here is from genome assembly GCA_035647415.1 of Sphaerochaeta sp. Lineage (GTDB taxonomy): Bacteria > Spirochaetota > Spirochaetia > Sphaerochaetales > Sphaerochaetaceae > Sphaerochaeta. The sequence goes on from DASRNL010000085.1 coordinate 49, forward strand.
CCATTGAAAGTGCTCTAACAGAGCAGAGGGACTCCCAGCAGCTGCTGATCGCAGCGCAGGTACTTGAGGACCCGATTATCCGCTCTCCGATGCACGGCGATACTATCGCCTTAGCCGGGGGGAGCATGTCGGTAGCAAAGCTCCTCTCGCAGATGAAAATTCCCCCATATCTGCGGTCGAGTGTACCGCTGTTGGTCGATCGCAGTGGAGTTGTTGCGGTCTTCGGTGCTTCCAGTGGTGGCAGCGATAGATTAGCCCAGCGATTCAAGGCTCCTCTTGCCCACGACTTTACAAATATATATAGTAGTAGAAGAAGGAATAATAACAGTGAATTATAAAAACGAGAGCCAAGATAACGGCAACGAGCGCAAGTCCCCTAACGAGGACCCGCGACAGTTCTGGCAGGGCCCACCCAAGGATGGGGGAAAACCATCATTCCGTCCTCCGAAGAATCGGATGGGACTGATTGTCTTTGTCACCTTGGTGGTTCTCTTTGCGTATATGTTCTTTGATTCGGCAGGTGCCCGAGATCAAGCAGTCCCCTATACGACCTTTATCAGCTACGTTGAAGCAAACCAAGTAGTCCAAGTTGAAATTAAAGAGCAGTCACAGGTGCGCTTTGTCCTGCGCAATGGCCTGACCGCTCAGACCCGTATCCCCTACTTCGATGAAAGCCTGCTGCCGATGCTCAAGGAGCGGGGTATCGCCGTGACCGGAACGGTCGCTGATATCTCCGTCATCCAGGTCATCCTGCAGCTGCTGCCGTGGATTATCTTCATCGGCTTTACCATCATGCTCTGGCGTCAGTCCAGCGGACTCAACGGTCGGATGATGTCGAGCCTTGGTAAGAGCCGCGCGAAGGAGTACCTGGAGACCGATATGAAGATCACCTTCGCCGATGTCGCCGGACAGGTGGAGGCAAAGTATGAACTCCAGGAGGTCGTCGAGTTCCTCAAGCACCCTGGCCGTTTCACCAAAGTCGGTGCAAAGATCCCCCGTGGGGTGATGCTCGTCGGCCCTCCGGGAACTGGTAAGACCCTCCTTGCTAAGGCGGTCGCCGGTGAAAGCGGCGTCTCCTTCTTCCACACCAGTGGATCGGACTTCGTCGAGATGTTCGTCGGTATGGGAGCAGCTCGGGTGCGTGACCTCTTTGAGCAAGCTCGCAAGAACGCCCCCTGTATCCTCTTCATCGATGAGCTGGATGCTGTCGGCAGGACTCGAGGCGGCGGCCTCGGTGGCGGACACGATGAGCGAGAGCAGACGCTGAACCAGATTCTCGTGGAGATGGATGGGTTTTCTACCACCGCCGGAGTGATCGTGATGGCGGCGACCAACCGCCCAGACGTGCTGGACCCAGCGCTGCTGCGCCCCGGTCGGTTCGACCGTCAGGTGGTCGTCGATCTGCCCGATATCGCCGAACGTGAGGCGATTCTAAAGATTCACACCCGCCGCATCACCTTGGAAGGGGATGTGGACCTCAGACGGGTTGCCCGCGGGACCGCTGGCACCAGCGGAGCTGATCTGGCCAACCTCGTCAACGAAGCAGCCCTCTTTGCGGCAAGGAAGAACAAAGTGACCGTCGGCATGACGGAGATGGAGGAGGCGCGGGACAAGGTCCTCCTCGGCGTCGCTCGCAAGAGTCGGGTGATGACCGAAGATGAGAAGCGCGCAACCGCCTATCATGAGGCCGGTCATGCACTGCTACACTACCACCTACAGCACCTCGATCCCTTGCATAAGGTGACGATCATCCCCCATGGCCGTGCCTTGGGTCTGACTGTCAGCTTGCCTGAGCGGGATGCATACACCAAGACCCGCTCGATGCTCCACGACTGGATCAAGGTAACGATGGGGGGATTTGTTGCTGAAGAGCTCGTCTACGGGGAGACTACCACCGGGACGAGTAACGATATTAAACAGGCCACCAACCTCGCACGCCGCATGGTAACGGAGTGGGGGATGAGTGACCTCGGCTTTATCAACCTCGGAGATGAGGATGAGCCGCTCTTCTTAGGCAGGGAGATTACCCAGCATAAGCACTATAGCGAAGAGACCGCCCAGCGTATCGACGCAGAGATCCAGCAGATTCTCCAGTCAGCGATGGCTGAGACCCGTACCATCATCTCAGAGAACCGTGATCAGCTGGATCTGATTACCGAAGCGCTGATCGAACATGAAAGTCTCGATGATGCCGATATCCGCACCCTCTTAGGGCTTGACGCGAAAGAGGAAGCCGAGCAGAGCGAAGCCGCAAAAAAACCATTTACCACCTAGGGAGTATTATGACCGCTGATTCTACTTTGACGCGCAATTTTTGCATTATTGCGCACATCGACCATGGAAAATCGACCCTCGCCGATCGCTTTATCGAGATGGCCGAACTGGCCACTCGCCGCGGTGGCGACCAAAACCAGATTCTCGATGGGATGGATATTGAACGGGAGCGTGGCATCACAATCAAGAGCCAGGCGGTCACCATCCCCTATACCGCAAAGGATGGCAAGACCTACGAGCTGAACCTCGTCGACACCCCCGGCCACGTCGATTTCTCCTACGAAGTCAGTCGGGCGATCAGCAGCTGTGAGGGAGCGTTGCTCCTCATCGATGCTGCCCAAGGGGTCGAGGCGCAGACGCTGGCCAACCTCTATATGGCGATGGAGCATGATCTGGAGATCATTCCGGTGATCAACAAGGTCGACCTGCCTGCAGCCGATATCGAGATGTGCTTTGAACAGATTGACCACGACCTCGGCTTGGATCCCGAGCTCGCCGTGCAGGTGAGCGCCAAGACCGGTATCGGCGTCGACGCCCTCTTTGAGGCGATTGTCGAACAGATTCCTCCCCCACAGGGGAGCGATAGTGCGCCGTTGCAGGCCTTGATCTTTGACTCTCACTACGACGCCTACCGCGGGGTGATCGTGCACTGCCGGATCTTCTCTGGGGTGATGCGCCCCGGCAGCGAAGTGCGTTTCATGCACACCGACAGCACCTATAAGGTGGAAGAGGTCGGTATCTTCCAGCTCGATCTGATCAAACGCAAACAGCTGAGTGCCGGCGATGTCGGTTACGTCATCACCGGGGTGAAGACGATCAGCGATGTGCGCGTAGGTGATACGATCACCACCGTCGAGGGTGGAGCGAAGGAACCACTTCCTGGGTTTAAGGATGTAAAACCGGTGGTCTTCAGCTCGATCTACCCGATCGATACCAACGACTACGAAGAGCTCGATGCTGCGATGGAGCGGCTGAAGCTCAACGATGCTTCGCTCGTCTACGAGAAGGACAGCTCCGCTGCGCTTGGCTTTGGCTTCCGCTGTGGCTTCTTAGGGATGCTGCACCTTGAAGTGGTACAGGAGCGAATCGAACGGGAGTTCGGCCTCTCAATCATCCTCACCAGCCCTTCGGTCCAGTACCAAGTGCACCTGAAGGATGGCACGCTGGTGGATGTCGACAACCCCCTTGAGTACCCCGATCCGATGCTCGTCGACTGGGCGGAGGAACCCTATATCCAGGCGAATATCATCACCCCTGCTGAGTATGTAGGGCCGATTATCAGCCTCTGTATTGAAAAGCGTGGGGTGCAGACAGCGATGAACTACCTCGACCAACGGCGGGTGGAGCTGATCTATGAGATGCCTCTCTCGGAGGTGCTCTTTGAGTTCTACGACCGCCTCAAGTCGATCAGCAGAGGCTACGCCTCCTTCGACTATGAGGTCATCGGATACCAGCGTACCGACTTGGTACGGATGGATATCCTGGTGAATGGGGAGCCGGTTGATGCCCTCAGTCAGCTGGTCTTCCGTGGCAACAGCCAACAGCGCGGCAGGCAGATCTGTGAGCGACTGAAGAATGAGATTCCACGACAGCAGTACCGGATCGCCATCCAGGCAGCAATCGGTGGAACGATTATCAGCCGAGAAACGATCAGCGCCTTCCGTAAGGATGTCACCGCCAAATGTTATGGGGGAGATATCAGCAGAAAACGTAAACTGCTTGAGCGACAGAAGGAAGGAAAGAAGCGGATGAAGATGGTTGGAAACGTCGAAATTCCGCAGAGCGCATTCCTGGCAGTGCTCAAGAGCGATGAGGCGGGAAAGTAAGGATTCCTTGCTCGTGCGAAGGCTGAGGTATATACTGTAAATTCACCAGAAGGAAGCGAAGATGATCGATGTGAAGATACTAGGAAAAACTGCTGCTGGAGAGAATATCCAGCGTATAACACTAGAGCGCGGGCCATTCCGTGCGCAGCTGTTAAACCTAGGAGCGAACTTACAGACCCTTGAAGTTCCCGACGCCCAAGGGCAGCGGCATGATATCGTCCTTGGCTTCAGCGACCCGCTGCAGAACCTGAGTTCGACCACCTACTTCGGACAGACAGTCGGCAGATATGCCAATCGAATCGCAGGCGGTACCTTTGTTCTCGACGAAAAAGAGTATCAACTCCAACAGAACGAGGGGAATAACACCCTACACAGCGCTAGCGCAAACTGGGGCCACAAGCCATGGGTCAGCGAGACCTTCTCCCTCGATGGGAATCCTGGGGTTGTCTTCAGCTACTATAGCCCTGATGGGGAAGGAGGCTTTCCTGCTGCGGTCAACGCCACGGTCAGCTACCTGCTCAGCGACGATGGGTCGCTTACCATCGACTATGAGGTGACTGCGACTGCTCCTACCGTCTTAAATTTAACCAACCATAGCTACTTTAATCTCGCAGGAGCGGGAAGTGGATCGATAGCAAACCATCTGATGCAGCTCTTCTGTGACCACTATCTTCCGGTGGATGCAGAGCTGATTCCCACCGGGGAGGTGCTAAGCGTCGCCGACACCCCCTTTGATTTTCAGCAACCCAAACTGATCGGTAAGGATTTGGAGGCGGCAGGCGGATATGACCACTGCTTTATCCAAAAGAGAGCCGGTGAAGGGTTAGAGCCGCTGGCGATCGTCAGCGAAGAGAAGAGCGGGCGGGTGATGGAGGTTGCCTCCACCCTTCCCGCGGTGCAGTTCTATAGTGGGAACTTCCTCGATGGATCGGAGGTTGGTAAGGGCGGTGCTGCCTATAAGCAGCACGGTGGCTTCTGTTTGGAGACCCAGTACTATCCAAACTCCGTCAACGAGCCTGCCTTCCCTTCGACGGTGTTCACACCTGAGCGGCCATATAGGCATTCAACTCGCTTTAGCTTTTCAGTACGGAGGTAGGAAATGCGGCAAGTGAAGATAATCGGTATCACTGGTGGATCTGGATCGGGAAAATCGACCATTGTTCGAAAAATCAGTGAGGTCTGTTCTGATTTTGTCTTCATACCGCAGGATAACTACTATAAGAGCGCCGAATTTATCAGCAATGAGAATATCACTGCCTTCAACTTTGACCATCCTGATGCCTTTGATATGGAGCTGCTGCGTGAACATCTGCTCACCCTCAAAGCGTTTCAGCCGATTGAAATGCCCCTCTATGACTTTGTGCTGCATCGCAGACGGGATGAGACGGTTCGCGTCGATCCTCGTCCTTTGATTATTGTCGAGGGACTGATGGTGCTCCACGACCCGAAGATCCGTGAGCTGTTGGATTTAAAACTCTATGTGGATACCCCAGCAGATGTGCGCTTCATCAGGCGTCTGAGGCGGGATATCGCTGAACGTGGTAGGACTGTTGAGAGCGTCTGTAATCAATATATGGAAGTTGTCCGTCCAGGGCATATGAATTTCATCGAGCCTACCAAAGAGTATGCAGATTTGATTGTTCCAGAGGGCGGTTACAATGAAAGCGCCCTCAGCGTATTGATTCCATTTGTGAAAGAGATCTCACAATGAGGATTTTTTCTTACGAAAAAGGGTATACCCGTCTTTGATCTGTTGCCATGACCAACTCTCTGGAACGGGATCATGGCCTCCCCAAAACCGACCGCTGCAGCGAAAAATCCGTGCGATGCCCATCGCTCCTCCTTTGAAAACTCCATGTCGCTCGACTGCTTCCACCATGTAGGTGGAGCACGAGGGGGTATAGCGACAAGAGGGGCCAAAGAAGGGGGAGAGTATCCCCTTATAGAGGTAGACAGGGATGAGGAAAATCTGTCGAAGCAGCCAACGCACGTGGTTCATGCATTTCAGTGTACTTAGCGACGAGCGCTGTGGCAACAGATTCGGCAGAGGGTTTGACTAGGATTGCGAGAGTCAGTATAGTAAGGATTACTTTGTGAAGTGAATTTTGTATGGAGGAATATTGATATGGCAGGTAACGTATCTAAGAACGCCCGACGCGAGGGCAGCAGAGAGATGACGAGCCGTTGGGGCGGCGTCATTAAAATGCGCTCCGTCTTTGAGAATGGAAAACTCCGCCACATGGCGTACTGCGAAAAATCTGGTAATACAGCCCGCAAACCCAAAGACTTAATGTAAGAGTTTTTCACCACTCAATTCAGATGCCTGACACGTTTTCGTGCCTAGGCGTCTTTTTTTGCGTAAAATCAAGAATTTCCACCCTATTTACTTGAAAATTGTGGTATCCGATTTGACGAGTCTATGGTATAGTAGTTATGTCTATGTACACAACGACACATGAGAACGTCATAGGAGGAAACACGTGAAACGTCTTTCAAGAATGATATTGACAGCACTGGTGGTAACAGTATTGGCTTTATCCCTCGTAGGTTGTAAGAGTACTGCGAAAGTAGAACCAATCCCACCAGCACCTGTTGTAGAGCCTGCTCCTGAGCCGGAACCTCCGGTAGCTGAAGTGGTACCAGTACCCGAGCCAGTCGCCGAGCCAGCTCCGGAGCCTGTTGTTGAAGCTCCTCCAGTGGTAGTAGCTGAGCCAGTCTTTGAGCTGGTAGGTGAGGACCTTCCTTACGGCGGAAAACAAGTTATCAAGAACGCCGATGGTCAGAAGACCTTCGATCTGTTCATCGTTCATACCAACGACCTTGATGGTGACATCTACGGTGAGGCTGGCGGACTTGGCTTAGCGAAGCTCTCCACCGCCTTGCAGGCTGGTAAAGCAATCTCTGACAACTGGCTGCTCTTGAATGCAGGCAGTGTTGGTGAGATCCCCGTTGATCTTGCAGAGCTTGCCGCCGAAACGATTGATGTCCTGGGTTACGATGCGTACACCCCACAGGCCATCCAGTTCGCAACCGGCGTTACCGGAACCAAGGCAGCTGCGCTTAGCGTGAACGCCCTTGATCCGGAAGGCTACTTCGTCACCCAGCCCTATGCAGTCTATGACTTCAACGGCTATAAGGTTGGCGTTGCAGGTCTGTCTGCTCCGCAGAACATCGCTGGTGTCAGCTTTGATAGTGACCTGATCTTTGCAAACGCTCAGTTTGCTGTTGACCTAGCCAACGACTATGTGGACTACCTGGTAGTACTCAGTGACCTTGGCTCCCGCGGCGCGATCACCAGTGAGATGATTGCGACGTACGTTGACGGCATTGACCTGATCGTTGATGGTAACGGCAGAGCGATGTACAAGGAGATTAATGACACCTTGCTCGTTCGTGCAGATGAGAAGCTGAAGAGCATTGGTGCGGTCCAGCTGAGCGTCGTTGATGGAAAGCTCGTAGGCGAGTATGCCATGCGTGTTTCCGCAGCTGACGTGAGCGAGCCGTACAAGAGTCCTCTTGCAGCTGCGTATGAGAGCTTTGCCAATGCGATGGGCTATACCTTACAGGTAGTTGTCCCTGAAGATCCGGCGATGGTCTCCCTCATCGGTCGCGCCCCAGTAGCGGTTGCCGAAGTACCGAAGGTAGTTGTAGAAGAGCCGAAGGTAGTAG
>DASRNL010000086.1:0-10001 GCA_035647415.1 Sphaerochaeta sp.
TCATTGCTACCCTCGCCTCGCTTGCCTGCGCTATCCCCGGCACCTTCTTATTGCTTAAGCGCATGGCGCTGATCAGCGATGCGATCAGCCACTCGATCCTCCCGGGCATCGTCATCGGGTTTTTGGTGAAGGGATCGCTTAACACCCCCTACCCGATCATCGGAGCGGTCTTCTTTGCGATGGTGATGGTGATCAGCAGCGAAGCGCTGAACCGCAGTGGCCTGGTCAAAGGCGATACCGCTATTGCGATCGTCTTTCCCCCGCTCTTTTCGATCGGTGTGGTGCTGGTCTCCATGCTCGCACAGAATGTCCACCTCGATACCGATGCGGTCCTCCTCGGAGAGCTCGCCTTCGCCCCCTTTGACCGGATGTTCCTCTTGGGTCACTCGGTGCCCAAGAGCATGGTGAAGATGGCATTGATTCTCCTCTTCAATCTCTTGATTATGATCCTCCTCTTCAAGGAGATGAAGGTCTCCACCTTCGACCCTACCCTCTCACGGAGCTTGGGCTTCTCACCAGGGGTGCTACACTATCTGTTGATGTTCATGACGAGCATCACCGCAGTCGGTGCCTTTGACTCAGTCGGAGCGATCTTGGTGCTAGCCTTCATGATCACCCCAACGGCTACCGCCCTGCTGTTGACCAACTCGCTTCTGTGGATGCTGGTGATCACCTTCGGGGTGGCGACGATCAGCAGTATCAGCGGGGTACTGCTGGCGATCGCCATCGATAGCGGTATCAGTGGGGCGATCACCACCGTTATGGGTATCTTCTTCTTTGCAGCGTATCTCTTCAGCCCCACCGGTGGGATGGTGACCAAGCTGCAGAACAAACGGAGAGTCCGCGATGAGTACACCCTCTCGATCGTTCTCTACCACCTCTTGCACCACTGCGATGAGGAGGATATGGAGCATGAGTGCTCGGTACGCCACCTCTTAGAGCAGTTCAACTACGCTCCGCGCTATCTGAAGCGGATCGTCGAGATGGGCATTGAGCGAGACTTGATTGAGCGGGAGGGCAAGGTCTTCTATTTAACGGAGAGTGGACGCGCCTATCACGCTGATATATTCAGCCATCACCATTGAAACTACGGGGTTTGCCGGCAAGAAGGCAGACCCCTTTTCCTTGGTCTTTTGCTGAAACCAGGCGTTTATCAGCGACTTCAAGCAGCAGATCGGGGGTGTCTCCATCAGCAGGATAGAGGGCTGCACCCATCGAGAGGCTGACCGTATAGAGATCGTTGCCCCTGTGTACCACCATCGGTGAGACCGCCTCGTAGAACGCTTTGACCGTACTGAGGTCAGTACACTGGCGGAGCAGCAGGAAGAACTCATCGCCGCCGTAGCGGGCAAGAAAGTCCTGGGATCGGATATTTCCCATAATCCGCTGAGCGATCATCCACAGCGTAGCATCCCCAGCCTGATGGCCGAAGGTGTCGTTGATCTCCTTAAAATCATCGACATCGATGATAGCTACACAGAATGGTGTGTTCTTTTTGCACTGTTTTTTCAGCGTTTTGTTGATCATCCGCCTATTGTAGACGCCGGTGAGGCTGTCGGTGCGAGCGATGGTGTGCGCCTGCTGGTAGCGCCTGATCAGCAGATAGACAATCAATGAATTAAAGAGCGAAATCACGATGCCGCGGTAGCGTATTTTCACCAAGAGCTCAGCGGCATTATTCCACGAAGTGTGTGGGAGAATCCTCATCTCCCAGGAGAGAGCAGAGAAGGAGGCGTCCATCATAATGGCATCGCTATCAGGAGCGAACTCCTCACCCCAAAGATAGGTCTCATCCGCTCCCCTGGTGTGCTTGAAGAGGAAGGAGTACCGATACTCGTTGGTCAGGTCCCCGGTGCCGATCTGGCGCAAAAACTCATCGAAGCAGTAGTGAACATGCAAGAATCCCCAGACCTGATTCTCTATGATAATCGGCAATCTGCTGACCAGATAGCAGGTCCCAGAACCACAGAAGAGCGGTCCATCGAGGATCACCTTCTGCTCTTCACTGGTGTCGATCGTAACAATATCCTCCTCCAAAAGGTATGGGTTTGAGTCGATGGTACAAGATTCATCGGCGGGATAGCGTTCAACTATCTGCCCATCCTGTATGACAGAAGCGATCAAGAGGGAAGGATTATACTCCATGTAGGCATCTATATAGGGTTTGATGACCGCAGCTGTGAGGAGGCGACCTGCAAGCAGCTCCTCCTGGATCCGTTGCCCAAGATGGAGAGTAAAGGTCTCCTGACTTCCCATCAGCAGGAAGATGTTTTGACGCACTGTTAACAGCTCAATCTCTGCCTTTTCCTTATTCTCTTCCTCGATGCTCTGCTGCATCGAAGCGGTGTGAAATGTATTATATTGAATACCAACAGCAAAGACCGCTGCCGCAACAAACAGCGCTATTAGGATGTGAAATAGGGTCTTCTTTCGTCCGATCGATATGGGTGCAAGGTCCACGGTTTCAGTATAGCCGAGTTCACACCAATACGCAAAGAATACTTGCTCAAAGCGCAAATAAAATGTTGGATAGCACCATTATAGCAGGATGAAGCAGGTACTCCTTTCTGTCATACAACCTACCGCACTATACGTTCATCGCCTCGAGAGCTGCTTCAGTACACCAAGCAATACTCTCTCTCATTGCCCATGGAGCGCGAATCGACACGCAAAAGAGAGAAACCAAGCTCCCTAGTATAAAGCGATAGTGAAACACGAAGTTCCCCTAAGTTCCCCTAAGAGGGACATTTCAGTTGATTTCCCTCTTTTTATGGGAAACAATGCTGTACAAATGCAAAAGATGTGGTATACTATTCGTACATCCGAATAGTGTACGGATATACGAACGGTATGACAAAAAAAGCTACGCCTACCCATCGCACAACCTCTCGCGTTCTTGATGTCATCGAATATGTCAGTGTACGACCTGATGGGGCATCGTTAGCCCAGATTGCTCGAGACCTAAATATTCCTAAGAGCAGCCTGCACCCTTTGACCTGTACACTCACTGAACGCAAATACCTCTACTATCGACGAGGTGAAGAGCGTTTCTACGCTGGCGAAAGTCTCTTTGTCTATGGAAATAGACATGTCTCCAACAGCGAACTGCTTGAACAGATTCGAGAGGTGATGCTGAAAGTGAACGAGCAAACCTGTGAGACTCTCTATTTTGGGGTGCTCAGTGAGCTCGATGTACTCTATCTTATTAAGATGGATACCCACTCACAATTTCGGGTGATGTCCAATCCAGGGAACAAACTCCCTGCCTACTCTACCGGATATGGCAAGGCGCTCTTAAGCCAGTTCTCACCTACACAGATTGCAGCCTTCTACCCGGAGGGTGCACTGACAGCGATAACCGAACATACTCTTAGCACCGTCGATGCACTGAACCAACAGCTCGAAGAGATTCGCAGCAGTGGATTCGCCTATGAAGTAGAGGAGTCCACCGTCGGGATTCGTTGCATCGGGTTGCCTATCACCCTTGATGATCAAATAATCGCCGGTATTTCCATCGCTGTGCCCCTTTTCCGCTACTGCGAAAAGCGTGAGGTAATCTTCAAACGGTTGCTTGTCAACGCGAAGAAAGAGATGGAAGAAATTATCGCCAACAACAAAACAGCATGGATCTATGGAAATGGAACAGGAGGTGCGCATGCATGAGGTAGTAACAATCGGAGAGAGCCTTGTAGCCTTTATCCCCGATAGCCATACCAAGCTCCGCTACGTCAACACTTTTACCAAGGTGGTAGTGGGCGCAGAGAGCAATGTGGCAGTGGGGCTTTCGAAGCTCGGTCATAAAGCCAGCTGGCTGAGCAAGGTGGGTGCCGATGAGTTCGGTCACTATATGATCCGCGAAATTCGTGCTGAAGGGGTGGATACCAGTGCAGTGTTGCTGGATAGCGAACACCCCACCGCCTTGATGTTCAAGGAGTTCTCCCCATCGCTACAATCCTCGGTCTACTACTACCGTGCAAACTCTGCTGCTAGCACCCTCTCGCTTGCTGATATCGATTGGGACTTCCTTCGCCAGGCAAAAATCATTCATATCTCTGGTATCACCGCAGCGCTGAGCCCCTCCTGTAAAGAGGTCGTAGAGGCGGTAGCAACCTTTGCCAAAGAAGAGGGGATTCGTTTCAGCTTTGACCCCAATATTCGAAAGAAGCTTTGGAGCATGGAGGAAGCAAAAAAGACCCTCACTCCCCTGCTCGCCCTCTCAGATTTGGTGCTCCTCGGTGATGAGGAGGCAGAGATTCTCCTCGGCACCGACGACAAGCAAGAGGTCATCTCCAAGCTCCATCAGATGGGCGCTTCTATCGTCGCCTTAAAGCGAGGGGAGGCGGGTGCCTACGTCTCCGATGGCACAACTGCCGTTGATATTCCTATCTATCCAGTACAGGTGGTGGACACCATCGGTGCCGGCGACGCCTTCAATGCAGGCTTCATCGCAGGGATCTTGGAGGGCAAGTCCATCGAAGAGTGTGGCCGCATGGGAGCGGTTATGGGGGCGTTTGCGGTAAGCAGCTATGGCGACACCGAAGGACTGCCCGATCGCAGTGGCTTCGATGCAGTGATGAACAATATCGTGGAGGTCCAACGATGAGCAAGATACAAGAGATGTTAGATCGCATAGGCGAAACCAAGGTTATTGCCATCGTTCGTGGGGTGGCTGCTGAGCACGCCTTGGATATGATTAAAGCCTTGCGTGACGGCGGCATCGAAGCGATCGAAGTCACTATGAACACCCCTGCTGCGCTAGAGATTATTGAAGCGGCACAGCAGATTGGAGGAATTATTGTCGGGGCGGGCACCGTCCTCGATGTCGCTAATGCACAGGCAGTTATTGAACACGGCGCGCAGTTTGTCCTCGCCCCAAGCTTGGATGTAGAGGTGATCTCCACCTGCTTGCAGCACGATGTGCTGCCTGTCCCTGGGGTTTTTAGCCCCACTGAACTCTACCAGGCGCACCGCTCTGGTGCTCCGTTGATTAAGGTCTTTCCCGCCTCCTCGGTAGGTCCTCAGTATATAAAGGATCTGCTTGGACCCTTCAATGGATTAAAACTCTTGCCCGTAGGAGGCGTATCACTTGAGAATGCTGCTGATTTCATAGCGCATGGTGCCTATGCAATCGGCGTTGGATCGTATCTGGCAAACCCAACCTTAGCGAAGGAAGGAGCGTGGAGCACGCTCACCGAACGCGCTCAGGCTTTTGTCAGCGCTGCGAATAATAATTGAAGATAACGCAGTGGATATGCGTTATACTACCAAAAAAGGAAGAGAGGTACACACATGAAAAAATTTCTCGTAACCTTGTTGCTCCTGTCTCTGATTGTCGGTTCAGTCTTCGCCCAAGGCGCAGGTGAAGCGGCAGACACCTACCCGGACAAACCTGTCGCAGTTATCGTCCCGTATGCAGCTGGTGGTGGTACTGACCTCATCGCTCGTGCACTCGTCGATATTGCTAAGGCGGATTTCCCTCGGAATATCTCCGTTGAAAACCGCACCGGTGGTGGTGGCGCAGTCGGTATGAGCTACGGTGCTAACGCCCGACCAGATGGATCGGTCGTCACGATGGTCACCGTTGAGCTGGTCACCCTTCCGCATACCGGAACTGGTGCTGGACTCTACTACGACCAGTTTGAGCCGATTATGATGCTCAACAGCGCGTACAGTGCAATCACCGTCCGCTCCGATTCTCCGTACAACACCCTTGGTGAGCTTATGGATGCTGCTAAGACCAAGAACCTCCGAGTCGGTAACTCCGGTATTGGAGCGATTTGGCACCTCGCAGCGGCAGGTCTTGCCCAGGCTGGCAATGTGAACTTTAACCACATTCCGTTTGACGGAGCTGCACCTGCGATTACCAGCTTGCTCGGCGGTCATATCGACATGATCTCGGTGAGCTACGCAGAAGTTGACACCTACGTCAGATCTGGTGATTTCAAGGTCCTAGCAGTGCTCGCACCTGAGCGGATTGCTTCGACTCCGAATATCCCCACGGCAAAAGAGCTAGGCTACGATGTTGCAGTCGGTACTTGGAGAGGCTTTGGTGTTCCCAAGGGCACTCCAACAGCGATTGTTGATAAACTCTATCAGATCTTCAGCAAAGCTGCTGCATCCGATGCTTTTGTTAACTACATGAACTCTACCAACAACGAAATCGATATTCTCGATGGACCTGCCTATGGTAAGAAGCTTGCTGTTGACAACGATCTCTTCAAGACCCTCATTGAGGATCTTGGCCTCAGACAGCAGTAATCGTCGTCGTTTGTGTGGACTACCTCTGTGTAGTCCACACAACTTTCTATGTAAGGAATAGCCTCTATGAAAAAAGCAAACTTTATTGTCAGTGGCGTTTTCGCCGCTTTTGCTCTAGTGGTAATCATCATCGCCAGTGGATATCCGCCAAGCAAACACGGAGTACCTGGTCCTGGAGTATTTCCCACTATAATCGCCGTCTTGATTCTCATCAGTGCTGTGGTGCTCTTTCTGCAGACTTTGCGCATGCCCACTGTCAGTGATGATGTAATCGATTTAAAAAGCCGCTCAATCATCAATGTCTACGTAACCATGGCCGGCCTCATTCTCTACATCGCCCTGCTTCCGACAATCGGCTTTATCGTCTCAACGTCAGCGATGCTTATTGTCTATATCAAGTGGTTCAGTCGCCGTCCGTTGTGGAAGTGTGCCCTCATCAGTGTGCTCTTCACCCTCGCAATTTTCTTCCTCTTTGGAAGAGTGCTGAACGTGCCAATGCGGTTTGGCGTGTTGATCTAGGTCAGGAGGTCCCATCATGTTACTTGAGGTATTGGTTTCTGTATTCAGTTTAAAAATTGTCTTCTTCATTATCCTGGGGGTCTTCACCGGTATTTGTATCGGTGCTCTCCCTGGTCTTACCGCAACGATGGGGGTAGCACTGGTGCTCCCGTTGACCTTCGGTATGGAGGCTATCCCTGGGATCCTCCTATTGATCGGAGTCTACGTCGGGGCTATCTACGGAGGATCAATTTCAGCGATCCTCTTGCGTACCCCGGGAACCCCTGCTGCTGCTGCAACGGTGCTCGATGGCTATGAGTTCTCAAAGCGTGGAGAAAGTGGCCGTGCGCTGGGGATCTCCACCGTCTCATCCTTCATTGGAGGGGTGGTCAGTGTTATCGCACTGTGGTTGATCAGCCCCCAACTGGCCAAGCTGGCGTTGCGCTTCAGCGCACCGGAGTTCTTCCTGCTTGCAGTCTTCGGCCTTTCTATTATCGCATCGATTTCAGGCAACAGCCTCGCCAAGGGGATCCTCTGTGGTGGCTTGGGTATCACCCTCTCCTTCATCGGCATCGATGGCATCACCGGCTATCCACGCTTTGTCTTCAACAATATCAACCTCCTCTCGGGGATGTCCTTTATCCCGGTGATGATCGGCCTCTTTGCGATGAGCCAAGCATTTACCACCATTGAGACGATCTTTACCCCCGACCAGGTCACCCAGAAGATCAGCAAGGTATGGCCAACAAAGAGCGACTGGAAGGTTATCCTCCGTCAAGCTCCCATCAGCGGTGTGATTGGTACCATCATCGGTATCGTACCCGGTGCAGGTGCTGAGATTGGAGCGTTCGTCTCCTACGGTCAGGCAAAACGTACCAGCCGCTATCCCGAGCTCTTTGGCACCGGTATCCCTGATGGGATTTCCGCCCCAGAGGCAGGGAACAATGGAGTCACCGGTGGTGCATTGATTCCAATGCTCACCATGGGTGTTCCAGGGGACGCCGTTGCAGCGATTCTCATCGGTGCGTTGACCGTTCAGGGCTTACAGCCTGGACCGCTGCTGTTCACCGAGCATACCACGCTCGTCTACTCGATCTTCTTAGGGATGTTTATCGCAAACGTTGCGATGCTGATCCTCGGGCTCTCAGCGCTGAAGCTCTTTGTGAAGGTGCTCTCGGTGCCAAAAGCGATTCTTACCCCGATTATTTTCGTCCTCTGCGTGGTGGGATCATACGCGATCAACACCAACTTCTTTGACGTCGGTGTCATGCTGGTCTTTGGTATCGTCGGATACTTCATGCAGAAGGCGGATATCTCAGTCTCCCCGGCAGTGCTTGGTCTGATCCTCGGTCCGATGGCGGAGTCGAACTTCCGACGAGCGCTCTTGATGAGTGAAGGCAGCTATACGATCTTCTTCGCCTCTCCCATCGCTTGGGTCTTTGTTATCCTAACGATCTTCACCCTCTTTGGACCGATTGTGAGCGAGAGGATCAAGCAGAAGCGCTTAGCAACCTAAGCGCCTCTGGTATCTATTCCTTACCAAAGAAGCGAGGTGTTGCGCCTCGCTTCTTTGTATATACTATGGTGTACTTCTTTTGATAAAAGGAGCTGGTAGGCGTTGTGACTATCTACGCTATCTTGAGCGCTGTGGTATCGGCAAAGCGGTAACAGAGCCGCTGCTCATCGAGGGCAAAATCTTACCGAAAGAAAGAATAAAATGTGCTATACTCGGACTGGAGGAGTTTGAGTATGCACACAGTATCCTTAGGTGGAGAGTGGACCCTCTCACCGACCGACTACCAAGCGGTCAGCCGACACACCGATTTCTTCACAAAAGAGCGCACAATCCCCTGTACCTTACCAGGAGATATTCACTCTGCCCTGCTCGCTGCAAAGGTAATCGAAGACCCCTACTGGGCGACAGATGAGCTTGCGATGCAGTGGGTCGGCCAACAGAGCTGGAGGCTTCAGCGCACCGTTGAAATAGATGCTGCGCAACTAGCACTCGCTCCGGCTGTGTTGACCCTCACCATGGCGGACACCATCATCACCGTGCTGGTCAACGAAACGGAGGTCGGCAAGACCTACAACCAGTTCCGTCGCTGGCGCTTTGACCTCTCAGGCGCCCTAGAGCCTGGCGAGAACACTATCACCCTCATCTTCCGTAGCGCCGAAGCGTACGCCATCGAAGCTGCCGCTGCCTTGGACTACCCCATCCCCTACTCGATCTACCCAGTCTATGCAAAACACCGCAACTTGGTGCGCAAGTGCCAGTGTCACTTCGGTTGGGATTGGGGACCGTGCATCCTCGCCATGGGAGTCTATGAGTCGATCGAGTTGAGCTTCGTCTCCGAAGGGCTGATCGAGAGCGTCAGAATCCATACGGAACCCCAGGCGGATGGAGGATGGTTGGTACAGGTGGTCGTCCGGTACAATGCCACCAGAGCCCAAGAGCTCGATGCGCGTCTAGCGTGTGCAGAAGCACAGCAGAGTGGCAAAGCGAAGCTCGCCCAGGGGCTCAATGAGCTGACCTTCACCGTAGTTGTCTCCGATGTAGAGCTCTGGTGGCCCAACGGCCACGGCAAGGCGGTCCTCTACCCGCTCACCCTCACCATCGGCGAGCAGACTATCACCCGAAGGGTGGGTTTTCGGACCCTCGAGGTCAAGACGATCGACGATGCTGAGGGTGGCAGATCGATGACCTTCAGCGTAAACGGAGTCGATATCTTTGCAAAAGGGGCGAACTGGATCCCCTTTGATGCCCTCCCTGCTCGGCTGACCGAAGAGCGCTATGAGTACCTCTTGCAGTCCGCCATCGATGCCAATATGAATATGCTCCGAGTCTGGGGCGGGGGAATCTACGAGCATGAGATCTTCTACGACCTCTGCGATGAGAAAGGGATCCTCCTCTGGCAGGATTGTATGTTCAGCTGTGCGATGTACCCAGCGACCGAGGAGTTCTTAGCGAATGTGGAGGCGGAGATCACCTACCAGGTCAACCGCCTCGCCCACCATCCGAGCCTCGCGCTTTGGTGTGGTAACAACGAAGATCTGGGAGCGATTAGTTGGTATGAGGAGAGCAGTAAGAACCGAGATCGCTACGTCATCGACTACGACCGCCTCAACGAAGGGACGGTAGGCAGGGTAATCCGTACGCTGGATCCGGCACGCACCTGGTGGCCTTCAAGCCCCTCTGCTGGGGTCGGAGACTTCTCCGACAACTGGAAGGATGACCGCCGTGGGGA
>DASRNL010000087.1:0-4162 GCA_035647415.1 Sphaerochaeta sp.
CTATGTGATTGTTCTTGCTGCTGACGGGTTGCTTTGAAGAGGTTTCGCCAGCGATCAAACCCTTGATCAAAGCGTACCCAGGCACCATCGACCAACGCCTTTGCATATCCATCACTGAACCATGCAGCTGATTGTGGATTCAACACCTCTTTCATCGAGTCCAACAACTTACCTATCTGGTCTAAAGAACTCTTGCGAAGCTCATCGTTGTCAAAAAACTCTCGCACTTCAGTTTTTACGGGAAGTGCTTCATCTTCTAGATCGAGCAATTCAGCAACTGATGATTTAATATCCGCCTTGGCAAGAGAGAACCATATAGCCAATAGGTGGCTATCGATGAGATCTTTGTTCGTAAGGTCAAGTGTCGGGGTGCGTACCACACCATGCACCATCTCATTCTTGCTGTGGTAGAACCACTGGTCGTGGGGGCTTTGTGAGGCACAATACGTTACCACTAGTGCTGCTTGACCCGACCGCCCAGCTCTCCCTGACCGCTGTGCATAGTTGGCTGCAGTTGGTGGGACATTACGCATATAGACAGTGTTCAAAGAGGAGATGTCAATTCCAAGCTCCATCGTCGGCGAGCAATACAACACCGGTAGCGGCTCCAACGGGTGTGCTCCTGGGTGTTCCTCTCTCCAGGAAGCCCTATCCGCATCAGAGTACCTGAAACGTTTTTCCAATAATTCCCGCTCTTCGGATTGTACCTGTGCGGTGTGCTCCTGTGATTCGAAAGCAAAGAGATTGAAATCACGGGCTAAAAACTGATTGGAAATACTCTGGTAGAGGGCACTGAAGAACTCGTTTGAAGAATCTTCGGGATTCTTGTCGATTAGTCGCCATTGCAAGATGCTATCATTCAGCTGCCAGGTGACCAGAGACCTCTTTTTTTCTGTGATTTGTTTTACCAAGCCATATCGCGCAGCCGCTGCAAGGAGGGCGTTAACTACCTCTTCCAGTTCTTGTCCCTTCTCCTTCAGAGTATACCGCTGCCAGCTTGTACCCTGCCAAAGCTTGGGGTTTTTGAGTTTTCTTCCGATATAGGAGGCTGACCCCCCACCCACATAGCGGAACATCCTCCTCCCTCTCTGTTGGATCACAGGTAGCTTGCCTGCTACAAGTTGGTTGCCAATAACCAACTCTTCGCTCTTGTAGAACCCCCAGCGTTCAACTAGGTGCTCACGAGTTTGCCCACGGAGAGATTCAAGATCGGTCAACTGAAAGTGTGACGAACTGATACACAGCTTCTCTTGCATCTCATTGAAGAGGACGAGATAGAGTTGTTTCCTCGTTTCAGAGCTCGCGTCTCTTAAGACCGCTGGCGCAGTGGCGAATCGTGAATCATCTGCGCAGAGCTCATCGAGATATGCATAATCGACCTCCATCATACCGAGTTGCAGGAGATTGGGGTTGTTGTATCTCCAACCTCGTGCAAGGTCATTGAGTATGCGGTAGGCAAGAATCTGCTTTGCGTAGTTTTGGTAGGTAATTCGAATGTTCTCTGCCAGATGCGGATTTACCAGATATTCTGCTAAAATCTCAGGATCATCATCATTGAACCCCAAAGCCTCAAAAAGTGCTTGAGGCAACTCGGTGATATCCAACACCCCATTGTTGTTTTTCAGGGCTGCCAAGAGTGCAGAGCGCATCGTCACCAAGTATATGAAGTCATTGAAGTGCCCTGACTGCAACGCTGCATCCTGGCGGTTGTCGGAAAACCCTAGAATTTTCTTTTGGGCAAATGCGACGGCTTCCTTGTCGAACATCTGCTCCAAGAGGTTGAGGGTGATGATGGTTGTCGCTGATGAGCGCCCCTCACCAGAGAGTCCAACGAGCTTGTTTACATCCCGTGAACGCGCTTCATGCTCTATCCCACAATTAGGACAGAACCGCACAGTCCTAGGGACAAACCAATACTTGGTACCTCCCACCCCCGCGCTTCCGTTGGGAAGAACCTCGACCAACTTGGGCACATTTTTCTTTAGATATTGTTTGACCACAAACACATCTCGCTTATTGTGGTAGTCGAACCACGTGTCGGGGAGGTCGTCCTCCCCTTGATACTGTTGATTAGGATATACGGGCACAAGGTGCCCAAAGCGGCTGTCCTCATAATCGTCCTGAGTAGTTGCATCATCAATCGGACGTGGATCAAAGGATGAGAGCATCGTATCGGTCCACACGGGAAGATGCTCCTGGCCACATTCACGGCAGAAATAGGTTCGATACAACCTGACATGTTCGCTCTGCCTCGATGGTGCAAATTGCTGTTCATCGAGGGTGACTAAGCGTTCCCCTTCTTTCTCCAAGGTCGTCAGCACAGCTCCCGGTCCGCTGATGAATTGATGCAGCTTGAAGGCAAAGAGTGGAGATCCTTTGGAGGAGGTTACCTTCTCACAATGGACTAAGAACTTTCTCAAAACATCTCGGGCTTGTTCTTCGCCTATAGTAGCGTCAGAAGCGAGTTTGGAGACAGCTTCTGAAAGGCTGATGGGCACAGCCCGTTGCGGTGCCCCACCGGGCTGTAACGATATGCCCAAAGTCAACTCAACCCAGATTGCGAGTTCATCACCTGCAAGAGAATCGAAGTCGGAGGGGAATGGAGCGTTGGAAGTGATACGATTGCGCAGGGCTGTGGGGTTGATCTGCTTTGCCTGAGGAGTCACCCGAGTGAGTACTTCACCAATGACATTGGTCTTTGGAATCCGAATACCAAACAGTGTAGAAGCAGTGTCAGCGACAGCACTTGCCTTATCATCATCACTACCTATGGACGACATGGTGGCCGAGGTGCCAATGCAGATCATCGACGTTGCCTTAAGCCGCTGGCGTAGCCTACGTACCAGCATAGCAACATCAGCTCCTTGCCTACCTCGATAGGTATGCAGCTCATCGAGCACCAAAAACTCCAAGTTCATGCTGTTTTCGATTACTTGAATATCTACATTTTGATAGCGAGTGAGGATCAGTTCGAGCATCATGTAGTTAGTCAAAAGAATGTCTGGTGGATTGGCTGAAAGGCTCTCACGCTCATGACCAGTTTCCTGTCCTGTATACCGTGCCACAGATATCGGGATGGAGGAGTTGTTGTTCTCTAGAAATTTGTGAATTTCCCCCAACTGACTATTGGCAAGCGCATTCATGGGATAAATGATGATCGCCCTAGTCCTCGGCGCAGAGTCTTGTTCCTTTGCACGTATGATTGAATCGATGATGGGGATGAAGAAGGCCAGGCTCTTGCCTGATCCTGTTCCAGTAGTCAGCACGTAGCTCTCACCGTCACGCGCCTTCCGGATAGCCTGCTCTTGGTGGTGGTACAGTGTAAGAGAGTTTCCCTTGATCTTGAACAAGTCCTTACAGAGCGGGTGAAGCAAACCTGCATCACAGAGCTCTTCTACAGTATGAGTAGTTTTATAGTGAGGATTCACTTGAATGAGTGGTTCGGGCCAGTAACGCCCATGGCCATACTCGTCATCAAGAACAAATTTAATATCCTCTGCAGCAACTTTTGTAAAACTTCTTGAGAACTTAGAGAATGAATCAATCAAAGAATTTCGAAACTCAAAAATATCTTTCATACCATGACTCCAAATCAACACAGCGATAGCCCAAGAAGGGATAATCAACTACTCTGATTGCAAATTATAACACAAACGCTGTGTTGGTTGTGAAGTTATACTGATGGATGGCGCAGATGAGAATAATCTCACAACAATCCGACAAGAAACTGACTTGAGCCTTTATTTGCCTCAGCGTCAGTAGAGGAAGCCATCGATACTCCGCGAAAGCGAGTCGGTGGTGCTCTCTGGCCAGTAGCTCTCCGGTAGCGCTCGTAGCATGTACTGCCCATAGCTCTTCTGCACCACCCTGCTGTCCAGGATCAGGACGACCCCGCGGTCATCGGAGGATCTGAGCAGCCTCCCAAAGCCCTGCTTGAGGCGCATCGTCGCCGACTGCAAAGCAAGCTGGAAGAAACCGCTGCCTCCGGCTGCGTCGATGGCATCACAGCGGGCTTTGAAGACCGGATCGCTCGGCACGCTGAAGGGCAGCTTTACAATGATCACCATCCTGAGGGTCTCCCCAGGGGCATCGACTCCCTCCCAGAAGGAGGAGGTGGCGAAGAGGGTCGACTCATGTTCATCGATAAAGGTCTGTAGCAGGG
>DASRNL010000088.1:0-3268 GCA_035647415.1 Sphaerochaeta sp.
CCAAGGGAGGAGACACTGAAGGAAGAACCACTGAGATCCTCGGTACGAAGCTTTCGGTTACGTGCACGCTCGCTGAGGTCGATCAGCTCCGCACCAATTTCGGTGACACTCTTGGTGTCCACCTGCTTTACCACCGGGACAACAAGCCCCTCAGGGGTGTCGACTGCAACCCCGATATTGTAGTAGTGCTTATAGATCACCTCCCCATTGGCCTCATCGAAGGAGGCGTTGAGGGAGGGGAACTTCGCAAGGGCGAAGGGAAGGACCTTGATGACAAACGGGAGGATTGAGAGCTTTACATCGCTCTTAAGCGCTCGACGGAAACTCTCTAGAGCCGTCACATCCGCCTCATCAAACTGCGTGACGTGCGGGATCGACTGCCAAGCATCGGTGAGGTGAGGCCCGGAGATCCGCTGGATTCGAGAGAGCGGGACCCGCTCAACCGGTCCATAGACGCTGAAGTCCTCCAGCGCGAACGGGGTACTACCCACTGTAGCGTTGCCGCTCAATGCCTGCTTGACTACTGTTTGTACATCGGCGTGTAGAATCCTGCCATGCGGGCCGGTCCCTTTGACCACTGAAAGATCGACCCCCAGCTCCCGGGCGTACTTACGCAGCGACGGGGTAGCGTGGTAGGGGTCCTTCGGTGAAGAAACCACAACCTTCTCTTGGACCTGCTGTTCTTGCATCAAAGGAGGTGCGACACTCGGAGCCTGTGCAGGAGGATCGGCCGCAGGAGGATCGGCAGCCTCTTGGGCAGTCTCTTTCTCTGGTGCTGCACCACGCTCTGGTTGTGCTGACTCTCCTGTAGCGGCTACTTCGATCTCAGCGATCGGCGATCCTTCGGAGACCAGGTCCCCCTCTTCGATGAGGACGGCAGTAATAGTGCCGCTATAGGGGCTCGGGATGTCGGTCACCGCCTTGGCGCTCTCCAAGGCGATGAGCGAATCATCGACTGCGACGGTATCCCCGACCTTGATATAGACCTCGATGACAGGGATGTCACTAAAGTCACCCATATTGGGTACGGTTATTTGTTGTATAGTCATACCTGCTCCTTCTTCTTCAGCTCACCAGCGGGTTGCTCTTCTCTCTGTCGATACGGTACTTCTTGATCAACGCTTCTGCCTTTGCATCCTCGCCGAGGCCCCGCAAAGCGGCTAAGGCGATATAGTAGCGATCGACCTCAAAGAAGCGGCGTAACGCCTCACGGGTATCGCTGCGACCAAAGCCATCGGTGCCTAGGATGGTGATATGTTCGTTGGGGATCAGGCGTCTGATCTGCTCAGCGTAGGCGCGGATATAGTCGGTTGCGATAACAACCGGCCCATCATGGCCCGCTAAGAGAGCGGTGAGGTACGGCGTCTTCTGTTCTTTGTTGGTGAGGTTATGCCGCTCGGCAGCAACCCCATCGCGGTGCAGTTCATTGATCCCTAACACACTCCAGATATCGCTTTCAATTTCGTACTCGCTTGCCAGCAGTTCAGCTGCTGCGATCACCTCACGGAGAATCGTGCCGCTGCCCATCAGCTGCGCTTTGGGTCCTTTGCCCTTGCCCTTCTTGTAGAGGTAGGCTCCCTTACGAATGCCATCCTCCACTCCCTTAGGCATCTCAGGGTGGCTGTAGTTCTCATTCATCAAGGTGATGTAATAAAAGACCTCCTCGTTCTCTGTATACATCCGCCTAAGCCCATCTTGGACATCACCGCCAGCTCATAGGAGAAGGTCGGGTCATACGCCTCAACGGAGGGGATGGTAGCCGCTAACAGCAGTCCGTGGCCATCTTCATGCTGCAGCCCCTCACCTAAGAGGGTCGTTCTGCCGGCGGTGGCTCCCATCAAAAATCCCTTCGCTAGGCTATCGCCGGCAGCCCACAGTAGGTCTCCGACCCGCTGGAACCCGAACATCGAGTAGAAGGTGTAGAAGGGGATCATCGTCAGATGATAGTTTGCGTAGCTCGTCGCCGCAGCGATCCAGGAGGCGGTGGCACCCGCTTCAGTGATACCCTCCTCAAGAATCTGTCCTTTGGTGTCCTCGCGGTACCACATCAAATCCTCGCTGTCTGCCGGCTCATAGAGCTGACCGACAGGGGAGAAGATACCGATCTGCCTGAAGAGTCCCTCCATACCGAAGGTCCGCGCTTCATCGGGGACGATCGGGACGATTCGCTCTCCAATCTGCTTATCCTTGACGAGCTTGGTGAGCATCCGCACAAAGGCCATTGTGGTGGAGATCTCCCGCTTTCCCGTGGAGGTTAACATCTCAGAGAAGTCGCTGAGGGCAGGTACTGTGAGACGCTCATTGGCGACGGTCCGATAGGGAAGGCCGTTGCCTAGAACCTCTCTGCGACGTTTGAGGAACGCCGCCTCCGGGCTCTTGGGATCTGGCTTGATAAACGGTAAGGCTTCCACCTCGCTGTCGGCAAGCGGCACATGGTAGAGGTCTCGGAAGGCGAGCAGCGAGGCTCTGTCCATGCTGTTGACATTGTGTGCTCCCATCGACGCTTCACCGCGCCCCATGCCGTAGCCCTTGATCGTCTTAAAGAGGATCACCGTCGGCTCGCCGGTGTGTTCGATAGCCGCTTGGAAGGCAGCGTAGATCTTTCTCGGGTCGTGACCGCCTCGGGTCATCTGCCAGAGGTCTTGGTCGCTCTTATCCTCGATAAGGGATGCTAAGTAGGCATCCCCGCTGAAGATTTTCTCCTTCAGGTAGGCAGGGCCTTTCACCTGGATCGCCTGAAACTCCCCATCGGTCATCATCGAGAGCTTCTGCAGCAGCACCCCTTGAGTATCACGCTCGAGGATCGAGTCCCACTCGCTTCCCCAGATGACCTTGATGACATTCCAGCCAGCTCCGCGGAACTTGCCTTCGAGCTCTTGGATGATCTTCCCATTGCCACGCACCGGCCCATCGAGGCGTTGCAGGTTGGCGTTGACGACGAAGATCAAATTATCCAGATGCTCTCGAGCGGCAAGGGAGAGGGCTGCAAGGGATTCGGGTTCATCGCTTTCACCATCCCCCATGAAGACCCACACCTTCCGGTCATCTTGCTCCTTCAACTCTCGTGCTTCGAGGTATTTCATGAAGCGCGCTTGGTAGATCCCCATCAAGGGTCCTAAGCCCATCGAGACGGTGGGGAACTGCCAGAAGTGGGGCATCAGATAGGGGTGAGGGTAGGAGGAGAGGCCACCGCCGTCGACCTCCTCACGGAAGTGGTTCAAATCCTCCTCACTGAGCCTTCCTTCTACAAACGCTCGCGCGTAGATGC
>DASRNL010000089.1:0-18437 GCA_035647415.1 Sphaerochaeta sp.
ACCTTAGCACGGGTGATGCTCAGCGGAATTCTCAGCGATACGATCATCCTCCGCAGCCCGACCACCACCTTTGAGGACTATACTGCGGTGCAGGACCTCTTGGAGCTGGGACAAGTCTCCGACATGCGCAAGTTCGGTGAAGAGATGTTCAGCGGTGGGGCAGCCCTAGCGAAGGCAGACCCGAGGCAGATGATCGAAGGGGACTTCAAGCGCTATAAGGAGGTCGGGGTCTCCTTTGGCATCGGACAGGCTGAGGTGACCACCTTAAGCGATGTGAGCGAGTACGCTGGGACCTATCTTGCGGAGCTGAAGAATATCCAAAAGGCATATATGCTCGATTGGACGATGTTCCTCATCACCGATGTGGTGCGCGAATCTAGCATCCTCTTGATGACCGACTCGATGCCGATCGCCGAACGCAAACTCTCCTACTGGAAGGAGGATGAGGGGCGCTACTACGCTGAAGGGGTGCTCTCTCGGAAAAAGCAGCTCCTGCCTGAGATTCTACGGGTGCTAGAAGAGTAGGTTATCGGATTTCTGCGATCGTATTGACCGATGGGATCGCCTTTAAGCTCTTGAGGATCTTTCTGAAGTCCTCCTCCTGCTCCATCTCCATCGTAAAGGTGCCTGCGAGCTTACCCTCATCATCATCAAAGAGTCTGCCCTCGATCAGGTGACCGCGGTACTTGCGGACTGCAGCTTCGATCTCTCCAAAGAGGTCGTAGGTGCGTTTGCTGGTGACCGAGAAGCGCTTGGTGAGTTTGGGGTTCTCATTCTCCCACTCGACCTCGATCGAGCGGTCAACAATCTCACTCATATTCTTGAGGTTTGGACAGTCGGTCCGGTGGACGATGATCCCTCGACCACGGCTGACGTAGCCCACAATGTCATCGCCGCGTACCGGCGAGCAACACTGGGCGATGTTGATCATCATGTTTTTTTCATCACCAACACGGAACTTCATCGCCTTCTTATCGAGGACCTGGCGGACAATTTCAT
Source organism: Sphaerochaeta sp. (assembly GCA_035647415.1). Classification (GTDB taxonomy): domain Bacteria; phylum Spirochaetota; class Spirochaetia; order Sphaerochaetales; family Sphaerochaetaceae; genus Sphaerochaeta. The sequence continues at coordinate 1,000 of DASRNL010000089.1, forward strand.
CATCGCCGATGGGTTGTGGAGGCAGCTGCTCTGCTTCAGCCTTGGCGCTCTCACTGACCTTCCGCTTGGCGATAATCTCCTTGTCGATGAGGATGTTCTCATCATACTTGTTGAGCCATGCGCGGATCTTCCGTCGGGCGCTGTTGGTCTTGGCGTAGCGGAGCCACTGGATGTGCGGCCGGGCGTTTGGACTGGTGAGAATCTCGATCACCTGGGTGTTCTTCAAGGGAGCACTCAGGGGGATAATCGAACCATCCGCCTTCGCCCCTGCGGTGGTGTTTCCGACTTCGGTATGGATCTGGTAGGCGAAGTCCAGAGCAGTAGCATTTGCCGGCAGCTCGACGATATGCCCCTGGGGGGTGAAGACGTAGATCGTATCCTTTAAGAGCTCGCCCTTGATATCATCCATATAGGATTCGCTGGTCTCAATCTCATGGGACCAAGTCTTCAGCTTTCCGATGATCCGGGAGAACTGCTCTTTATCCATCTTGGACCAAGCACCGCTGTCGCTACCGGTCTGTCCCTTGTAGCTCCAGTGGGCGGCGACTCCGAACTCAGCGGTAAAGTGCATTTCACGGGTACGGATCTGGATCTCCAAAAGCTTGCCATCGAGCGCCATGACGGTGGTGTGCAAACTCTGGTAGTTGTTCGCCTTGGGCATGGCGATATAGTCCTTGAAGCGCCCTTCGATGGGTGGCCAGAGGCGGTGGATAACCCCGAGGATCGTATAGCACTCGGTGACGTTGTTACAGATGATGCGTACACCGAGGATGTCGAAGATCTCATCGATCTCCTTCTTGCGCTTCTTCATCTTCATGTAGATGGAGTAGGTGTGTTTGGCGCGGCTGGTTACCAGAACTTCGTTGATATCCGCCTCAGCACAGGCGCGGTAGATCGACTTTTCAATACGGGAGAGGTAGGCGCGCTGCTCGCTCTTTTTGGAGAGCAGGTACTCTTGGATATAGTCGAAGGTATCGGGCTTGAGGGTCTTTAAGCTGAGGTCTTCCAGCTCATCTTTCAGCCAGGAGATACCGAGTCGGTCGGCCAACGGAGCGAAGATGTCCAAGGTGGAGCTTGCGATTTCGCGTGCACGGTCTCGGTTGAGGTGCTGCAGAGTGCGCATATTGTGCAGCTTGTCTGCAAGCTTGATGATGATGACACGGATGTCTTTGCTCATCGCAAAGAACATCTTTCTAATCGTCTCCGCCTCGGCGACGCTCTTGCTCATCGTCTTGAGGTTGGCGATCTTTGTCTCCCCCTCGACGAGCTCGGCGACTGTCGCGCCGAAGCGCTCGCTGAGCTCCTCGTAGGTGGTCTCGGTATCCTCTAGCGTGTCATGAAGGAGTCCTGCGGCTATCGTATCGGCATCCATCTTCAGTTGGATGAGGATTTCTGCCACTGCCAGCGGATGGATGATATAGGGGTCGCCACTCGCACGTTTTTGCCCACCGTGCTTCTCGGCGGCAAACTGTGCCGCCTCTAAGAAGAGCGCTTGGTCCTCTTTGGAGTATTGATTTGCTTTTTGGATGAACCGTTGAATCAACTGATCACTCATACCATCTCCCCCAGACTACCCGCTGATGTCCTCCTAAATCTCGTTCTTTCTGTATATCGTCAAAGCCTGCAGCTTTGAGCATTGCTGAAACACTTGCTACCTGTCGCCAATCACACTCGATGAAGAGCGCTCCACCAGGTTGTAGGCACCCGGTGGCTTGCACAATCAGGGTGCGAATCAACGCAAGCCCATCGCTGCTCTTGCCATCGAGGGCCAAGGTAGGCTCCCAGCCGACCTCCTTGGAGACCGCTCTAATCCATGCAGGGCTCAAGTAGGGTGGGTTGCTGACGATGATACCATATTTGGTGGTACAGTTATAGAGTAAATCATCTACAACCGCTGTTAAAGGAGCTCCTAAGATACGTTGTGCATTCGCTGTAGCAATGCCAAGGACCTCCGAATCGATGTCGGTGAGGGTCACCGGAATCCCCAGCTCCGCTGCCAAGGTGATGCCGATAGCACCGCTGCCAGTGCAGACATCGATAATCGAATCCACCGGAGCTGGGGAGCTCTTCACATAGGTAAGGACCGCTTCGACCAAGGTCTCGGTATCAGCTCGGGGGATGAGGACCCGAGCATCGACGGCAAACTCCCTGCCATAGAACTCCTGCTTTCCACGGATGTAGGCCATCGGCTCACTGGCGAGTCGGCGGGTCCGTAGCTCCTCCAAGGACTTGAGCTCGGCTTTGCTGAGCAGGCGATCGTGGTAGCGCAGCTGGGCTGCTTGGTCGAGTCCGGTGACGAGCTCCAAGAGGAGCCTTGCATCGAGGGAGGGGCTATGGGTAAGACCGCCAGCGATCAAGGCGGCGGTGGTCTCTTGCCTCCAAGAAGCGATGGTCATCGCTTACCCTGCGGCGAGCGCAGCCTCTCCGGAGGCGATCTTCAAGGGATCGATCACCTCATCGAGGCCTCCGAGCATCACCTGATCGAGCTTATACAAGGTGAGGTTGATCCGATGGTCGGTGAGGCGGTTCTGGGGGAAGTTATAGGTCCGTACCCGCTCACTGCGGTCCCCCGATCCCACCATGCTCTTACGCGCCTCGGCCCGCTCCTTGTTCTTCTTCTCCTCCTCTAGGTCGTAGAGGCGGCTTCGAAGCACCCGCAATGCCTTTTGGCGGTTCTTGATCTGGCTTTTCTCATCCTGACAGGTTACCACCAAGCCGGTGGGAAGGTGGGTCAGCCGCACCGCACTGTCGGTGGTGTTTACGCTCTGTCCACCGGGGCCACTGGAGCGCATCACATCGACCTTCAGGTCCTCAGGACGGATGGCGATATCGGTCTCTTGCGCCTCTGGGAGCACCGCGACGGTCACCGCACTGGTGTGGATGCGTCCGCCGCTCTCAGTCTGGGGCACCCGCTGGACACGGTGTACCCCACTCTCCCAGCGCAGCGATCCGTAGACCTCGCGCCCAGAGATCGAGAAGACCAGCTCCTTAAAACCGCCGATACCGGTCTCGTTGCTTGAGAGAATCTCGATCTTCCAACGCTGTTGGTCGGCGTAGTGGGAGTACATACGAAAGAGATCTGCGGCAAAGAGGGCAGCTTCATCACCGCCGGTGCCTGCTCTGATCTCCATGATAATATTTTTGCCAGCTAAGGGATCGGGTGGAACGAGGAGCATCTTCACAGCATTGGTGGTCTTTTCCACCTCAGCTTCTAAGTGTGCAAGCTCCTCCTCGGTGAGGGCGATCATCTCACTGTCGGTCTCTTCTGCCAACAGCTCGTTGGCATCCTCGATCTGTTGATTCAGGTCTGCCAGCTTCTGCATCCCCTCGACAATCGGCCCAAGATGGCTACGCTCTTTGCTCAAAAGTGTGAAGCGTTCCTGGTCACTGATGACAGCAGGGTCGCCGAGTTGGGCATCGATAGTAGCGAGTTGTTCAGTAAAGGTATCGAGTTTTTTTAGCATGGCAGGCTCCTGTTTTCAGTATACAAAAGAGGAGCCTGTTTGCATAGCAGAGCGACCTTAGCGCCTGCCGTCGGTGAAGCGCACAACCATGTGCACCACCGCCTCTTGGCCGCTGGTATTGCTGATGATATGCTCCGTATCACAGTGGTACATCAAAAAGTCCCCACGCTTCAGTTCAGCGACATGTTCACCTACGGTGACGGTCACCGAGCCTTTGACCACCGTCAGGTACTCCTGTGTCCCGCTGTAGTGCGGCTCGCTTGCGAGCTCGGTCTTCGGTTCAAAGGTGATGAGGTACATCTCCAGATCTTCGACCATCGAAAGTGGGCTGAGGATCTTGATCGCAACCCCCTTCTCCCGCTTTTCAAGCTTCGGCGCTTCGGTGGTCGCTGGATTGAGGGCGAAGATGCGGTTCGGTTGGGCATCCTCTTCCAAGAGATCGTTGAGTTCAACGTTTAAGCCACGGGCGATCTTCCACACGGTGGCCACCGTGGGGTTTACCTTGTTGCTTTCAATCTGGCTCAGCATCGCTTTTGAGACGCCGCTGCGCTCACTGAGCACATTGAGGGTCAGCTTGCGGGAGGTGCGAATTCGTTGGATATTTTTACCAATCATCGGAGGGGTGCTCACAGTCTAACTCCTTGCTTTTGTTTGACATAGTAAACGGTGTTCAGTATACTGAACACGCTCCGATAATTGTACGGCCCTGTGCTCGTATTGTCAAGAAACGGGGTGTGGAGGAGGGGATGAAACGAATCCTTATTATCGGCTCATTGGGCCAACTCGGCAGTGAACTTGCCGTTGAGTGTCGGCGGCGCTACGGCGACGACAATGTAGTCCTCACCGACATCCGAGATGATATAAACCGGCCGCTGGTCGAAGGCGGTCCCTTCTACTTGGTCGATGCACGCGATGGAGAGCAGATCGCCGAGATTGTAAAAAAACACAAAATCGATACCATCTACCACCTTGCAGCGTTGCTCTCAGCACGGGCTGAGCAGAACCCCTTGGAAGCGTGGAATCTCAATATCGATGGCCTTTTGGTGAGCTTAGAGGTGGCAAAAGAGTATGGATGTGGGGTCTTTACGCCCTCATCGATCGGCGCCTTCGGTCCGACGACCCCCAAGCAGTTCACCCCGCAGGACACGATTCAGCGTCCCACTTCGATCTATGGCATCTCCAAGGTAGCCGGCGAACTGCTCTGTGACTACTACCACCACAAGTGGGATGTCGACACTCGGGGGATCCGCTTCCCTGGGGTGATCAGCAATCTCACCCCCCCAGGCGGTGGAACGACCGACTATGCAGTGGAGATCTACTACGAGGCGCTGAAGAAGCAGCACTACAGTTGTTTTTTACGGGGGGACACCTACTTGGATATGATCTATATGCCCGATGCAGTCGATGCGGCGATCCAGATTATGGAGGCAGATCCTGCGAAGCTTCGTCACCGCAATGCCTTCAATATCGCTGCGATGAGCTTCTGCCCAGAGGAGCAGGCAGCACATATTCGGACCCATATCCCAGAGTTTACTATCAGCTATAATATCGACCCGGTGCGCCAAGCGATCGCCGACTCATGGCCTGATTATATGGAAGACTATGCAGCGCGAGTGGAGTGGGGGTTTGAACCCCGATTCGATCTAGCGTCGATGACCGCTGACATGCTTGCAGCGATCAAAAGGAGGAGTGATGAAGAGAGCACTTGATGAGCAGCTGTTGACATTTTTTGCCGAACAGAAAGCGGCAGGACTCTATAAAGAGGAGCGCATCATCCAAAGCCCTCAGGGCAGAGAGATCGAAGTCGATGGCAAGCAGGTCTTAAACTTTTGTGCGAACAACTACCTCGGACTTTCAGGCGATCAGCGGATTGTCGAAGGCGCCTGTGAGGCGATGCAAAAGTGGGGTTTTGGGCTCTCCTCGGTACGGTTCATCTGTGGCACACAGTCGCTACACAAACAGCTGGAAGAGAGGGTCTCCTCCTTCCTCAGAACCGAGGATACGATCCTCTTCACCTCCTGCTTTGATGCCAACGGAGCGCTCTTTGCCCCCTTGCTCGGCGAGGAGGATGCGGTTATCAGTGACGAATTGAACCACGCCTCGATCATCGATGGGATCCGCCTCTCCAAGGCCAAGCGCTTTCGCTACGCCCATAGCGATATGGTGGATCTACAGCGGTGCCTCAAGGAGAGCGAGGGAGCTCGACGGACCTTGATCGTAACCGATGGAGTTTTTTCGATGGATGGGGATATCGCCAAGCTGCAAGAAATCTGTGATTTGGCAGATCAGTATGGTGCCTTAGTCGCTGTCGATGACAGCCACGCCACCGGCTACCTCGGAGCAACAGGCAGAGGGACCGTTGAACTCTGCGGGGTTGAGGGGCGGGTGGATTTGATCACCACGACCTTCGGCAAGGCGTGCGGTGGTGCGAGCGGCGGGTGTATCAGCGGCAGAAAGCTTCTGATTGACCTCTATAGACAGCAGGCACGCCCCTACCTCTTCTCTAACACCCTCGCACCGGCGATCTGTGGAGGGACCCTTACCGTCTTAGATATCCTGGAGCAGGAAACCCACCTCAAGGATCTTGTGATGGAGCGTTCGCGCTCCTTCCGCAATCAGATGGAAGCGGCAGGCTTTGATATCATCGAAGCGGAGACTGCGATCGTTGCGGTGATGGTCTATGAAGAGCCGATCGCCGTCGCTTTAGCAGATCGGCTGCTACAGGAGGGGATCTACGTGATCGGTTTCTCCTTCCCTGTGGTCCCCAAGGGCAAGGCGCGAATCCGCGTACAGCTCTCAGCGGCTCACAGCGAAGCGGACATCACCGGTGCTGTCGCTGCCTTCACTGCAGTTGGAAAAGAGATGGGCTTAATCAGCTAAAGATTCGCTTCTCCAGATCCTCACCCCACTCTTTTAGGGCGGTGAGGATTATTTTTTCACTCGCCTCAGTCTCCACACTCTGCAGCCGTTCGGCGATTTTACGTTTGTAGAAGTTGAGGTTCATCTTTATCTCGCCAGGGGGGTTGAGCAGCCTATTGGCACAGAAGCTCTTAAAGCGGGCAGCCTCCTCGACTGAGAGGGCCTCGGGCCAGTTGCGTGCGACATGGCGAAAGAGCAGCTCAGGGATCCGGGGGTCCTCAAAGGGGAGGTGCAAGGAGAGCTTCTCCTTGGGGTCGGTCTTGCGGATTGTCTCAAAGCGCAGCTGGTCGGTATCACCGAAGAATCCATCGTAGAGCATGAAGTCTACATCGTTGACCCCCTCATAGCGGTCCTCAATTTCACGAGCTCGAATCAGCAGGTCGGAGTGCCCTTTGAGCTTCTCATAGCGCATCATCGCCTCTTTGACATTGATGCCGAGCTTGGCAGCCAGATCCTCGGTGAGGACCGAAGCGGGGGAGATGAAGGGACACTTGTTGATCGCCAGAGTGAAGACCCCATCGACAGCAAACAGATTCTCGCTCTCTGCAGCTAAGAGCGGGGTGATATCCTGAGACAGATCGAAGCAGAGAATCGAGTTGGGGTTGCTTCGCATATGGGTGATGGGGACGATCAAGCGGGTACACCCTGTCTTGGAGGTAAAGATTGGGGCGGTATAGAGCACCGGTGGACCGAAGGGGGTGCGCACCACCTCTTTGACTCTTGCCTTCTTGCGCATCGAGAACGACCACTCATAGAGGCGAGGTTGATGGCCGAAGACCAGACGCGCCATGGCGATGGTCGCCCGCACGTCCACCAGCGCGTCGTGCGCGCCTCTTTGGTCGATTCCATTGGCCTCAGTCAGCTCGGTGAGACGGAAGGTCGGATTGCCGTTCTCCTTGACCAAGGGCCATTGGATCCCCTCAGGGCGTAAATCATAGGCAGCTCGCAAGAGGTCGATGATATCCCACCTGCTGTTACCCTGGTACCACTCGCGGCGATATGGGTCGTGGAAGTTGCGATAGAGGGCGTTACGGATGAACTCATCGTCGAAGCGGATATTGTTAAATCCGACGACCGTGGTATTGGGTTGGCTGAACTGGGCATTGATGCGTTTGATGGCCTCAGCCTCCGAGATCCCCTTCTCCATCACCTCTTGAGGGGTGATTCCGGTTATCGCACAGGCGAGCGGGTCGGGCAGATAGTCGTCACTGATTCGCACATAGAGCACAATCGGCTCACCGATTGGCTGCAGCTGCATATTGGTGCGTTGGCCAGCGAACTGCGCCATACGGTCATAGCGGCTATCGAGGCCAAAAGTCTCGATATCATACCAGAATAAACTCGGGGCATAACGTCTGTTACTCATAGAAGCAGTGTACCATACTTGTACAGCCGCTGTCTTTCTTCTTTGCAACAGTTGTCCTCTTGGGCAAGCTTGCGTATGATAGGGGACATGAAGGTACCAGTAGCTGTACTCATCGTACTTTGTATCGGTTCTCTGCTCTTCGGAGTTCCCACGTACGCTGATGTGACTGTTGCCATAGCAGCGGTCACCGATGCGACGATCTGTGCGGTGGCAGCATACCTCAATACCCCAACTATGCACTTACCCGGCCTTGCTATCGAACACCAGCACGATATCTCCTTACCCCATACGCTGCTCTTTGAAGAGAGCGACATCGGCTCCTATACTCCCTTCTTCCGTCCCAAACAACAGAACTTCTTCAGCATGCTTTTGGATACCGCTCGCGGACCATTGAATGCGGTGGCACTGCAGTTCCTTACGGTGCACGAGTGGGAGGTAGGGCATGCAGTTCTCACTGGAGTTGCTACCACCGAGTGGGGGGAGGGGATGACCTTGCCGCTGCTGATGGGCTATGCCATCAGTGGGATGCAGATCGATCCCATTGTTGTGGACGTCGATGTCAATGTGAAAGGATCTAGGCTTTCAACTCCAGTTCATATAGTAGGGAGTTTTATGATAGTATCCAGTGGGGAGAGTTTTATTGATATAGAGCCGCTCTCCCTACGCATCAATGGTAGAGGCGTAGAGTAGGCCGTAGGAGTGAGTATGAACGAGCAAACCCGAAAGACTGAGGCGTTTATTGAAGCGCATGCCTTAGGTCCCAAGCAGATTGAGACCGCTAACTTGGTGAGTGCCTTCCTCTCTGAGATGGAGTTGGGGCTTGTAGATGAAGAGCGGAGCTCTCTGAAGATGATTGCCACCTATACTTCGGTGGTCGATTCGTTGCCAGTGGATACTCCGGTGATCGTCATCGATGCAGGGGGAACAAACCTGCGCAGTTGCTTGGTATCCTTTGATGCAGCGGGCAAACCTATTGTCTCTGATTTCCGTAAGACCTCAATGCCTGGGGTGAAAGAGGAGGTCAGCAGCGAAGAGTTCTTCAGTGCTTTGGCGGACTGTTGCGAGCATCTTATCGAACAGAGTGATCAGATTGGCTTCTGCTTCTCCTATGCAGCAAAGATTCACAGCAACCGCGATGGCGTCCCACTGATCTTCTCCAAAGAGATCAAAGCACCCTCGGTCATCGGCATGCCTGTTGGAGCTTCCTTGCTCGCTGAGCTAGCCCGTCGTGGCTACGATGTCTCTAAGAAACGCATCGCAGTGCTCAACGATACCGTTGCCACCCTGCTCGCCGGGGTCAGTGCTCAGAATGAACTACCCTACAGTGGCTACATCGGTTTCATCCTCGGTACCGGCACCAACACCGCCTATGTGGAGTCCAACGAGAAGATTGAGAAACTCGAACTCCCTCAGGGGTCCCAGATTATCAATGTAGAAAGCGGAGGATTCTCCTACTGCCCTGGCAGCGTCGACCGTGCCTACTTCGATTCGACTGAGCACCCTGAACACTACCTCTTGGAGAAGATGATCAGCGGAGCGTATATCGGTCCTCTCAGCCACGCAGTCATCACCCATGCGATCGAGGCGAATCTCTTCAGCGAAGGCTTTGCCCAGCGATTCGCAGATCTCAAGACCCTCTCCACCGCAGAGATGAGCAACTACTTGGAGATGCCCTTCAACAGCGAGTATGTGCTGGTCAGCTGTGTGGCGGAAAATGAAGCGGATGCCCATACGCTGTGGCTCTTAATCGACTCGTTGATCGGGCGAGCAGCAAAGCTCACCGCAGCGAGCTTAGCGGCGACAGTCATCAAGCAGGGAGTGGGCAAGGACCCGAGACACCCGGTGCTGATCAACGCCGATGGCACCACCTTCTACAAGACTGAGAACCTGCAGCGGTATACGGACTACTACCTCTACGAGTACTTGACCTTAGAGCGGGGGTATCACTACCGCTTTACCCAGATTGCAGACTCTCCGACGATTGGTGCTGCAATCGCAGCGCTGGGAGTTTAAGTCTGGTCTGCTTGCTCCACCAAAGAGTGGTGCCAGGCCAAGAGATAGGTATAGAGCTTTAGATCAGAGCCGAGCACATCGACCATGAGTCGATAGACCGGCTCTGTTTTGCTGCCGCGCATCCACATAAACGCCTTTGGCCTCTGGTTGCTATCCAGCAAGAGCACCTTAAACCCTCCGGTATACGGCTCGCTACGATACTCCGGACCAAGGCCAATGCGGGTGGTAGATCCCTCCATCTGATGCACCGCATAGTCGGTGATATCCCAGTGCTCGAGGGTTGAGAGGCGATCTGGCCACTCTGCTAGAAAACGCTCTTCATAGCGACTCTTGAGGCTTCCGTGGTCAGATTGTATCTCTTTTAGGGCTTCGGAGGCGACCGTTTCGGTGGTGATCGCTTCAGGCAGGCTCTCGATAATATCCGCCAATGTATAGGTATCAGGAAGCGTGAGATTTAAGCGGGAGAACCAGAGTTCAGCGATTGCTCTGTTACGGAGCAGCTGGATGAAGGTAAGCAGGGTGTTAAGCGGATCACGCACCCGAGCGGGGTGGGTGATATTGCCCCCATTGGAGCCTTCGCCAAGGATTGGAACGAGGGTTCCGTCTGCTCGCACCTGCTCTGCCAAGGTCACCACATTTGCCTCTCCTACCTCAGCTCGCCAGACTGCAGCGTCAAAGTTCTCGGCGATCAAATCGATACGCAGGGAGGTCGGACCGTTGACGACTGTTCCAAGGGGCGAGTGGGGATCGATCAATCTGCTTTGGGCAAACTCGCTGAGCACCGAAAGGGCAAAAACGCTTTGTGCATCGAGGATCTTCGCCGTTTCGGTGCGTTCATCGATGTAGACAATATTGCCTCGATCCCCATCGTTGTCGACGCTGTAGCCGATGAGATAGGAGCGATCGCGTCGATAGTGTTGCTCCAAGAGATTCCTACAGAGGCTGAGGTTTTGCCCCTCAGGAACGATGTCATGGACAACCTTGCCCGGCCGATCATTATAGAGAGAGAGGCGAACGCCGAGGTCGGTGAGCAACTTTGCATCGATACTCGCTGAACGGGCACTGCCGTTGAGCTCGCCGACGATCCCCAGCGGTCGGGCAGCTAGGGTCACCCTGGTCTTTCGGATATATGCTTCATGTACCTCAAAGTCGGTGCTTCCGGTAGCGGTCTGCAGGGCAAAGTTGCGATAGCGCCGATTGGCGCGTTCTCGCTCGTTGTCTACCGCACCGAAGATCTGCTGACACTGACGGTAGGAGACGCTAGCCGAGAGCGCTTGCACGGTTTCAAGGCTCGCTTGGGTATCCTCGATCAAAGAGGTGAACAGGGAGGCAATTTTGGTGGCAAGGTCGGGGGAAAAAACCCCTCCTTGGCTTCCCATCTTAAAGCCATTGTGCCCGATGGGGTTATGGCTTGCCGAGACATAGAAAAATCCGTCACACCCTGCTTCGATGCTCGCAGCCATGATTTCAGGCGCTGCACTGACAAAAAGGTACCGTACCCGATGGCCCAAGGCGGTGAGGATTCTCACAGCGATTGCACCGAGGATCTGTCCGGTAGGGCGAGCATCAAGGCCGACGAGAATTTCCTGAGGACCCGGTCCAAAGTATTTACTGAACGCTAGGGTTGCTAGCGCGGTAAGAAAACGATCGGCGGTGTTCACGCTACTGCCAGGGTCATCTTCGTCAGCGCTTGCAGCGAAGACCTTTCGCCAACCACTGGCGGAGATAATCATCGATTGATAGGCAGCAAGCAGCGCTTCGGTGCTCGGCAGTTCGCCGGCGAGTGGATCGTATGAAGCGTCACCAATATATAGCGTATGCAGAGAGTCAACGTAATGCATAGTGCCTCCTTCAGAGCCGCAGTATAGCACATATTGCCAGAGGGGAAGAACTAGAGTAGGGTACAAATATGATTCCAATCTGTGCTGCTATTCACGACCTCAGCTGCTATGCGAAGAGCTCGCTTACCGTGGTACTTCCCGTCCTCGAAGTCCTCGGCACCGAAGTGTGTCCCTTGCCCACCGCCCTGCTCTCCAGTCAGACCGATGGGTTCGCCTCCTACTATTTTAGAGAGACCACCGAGGACTTAGCGGGAATCCTCGCCTCCTGGGGAGAGTTGGAGCTGCAGTTCGATGCAATTTACTCAGGCTTTCTGGGCTCAGCAGAGCAAGCACAGATAGTCAGCTCGTTCATCCAAGCACAGCGGAAGCTGACCAAGCCGTTGGTCCTCATCGACCCGGTGCTCGGTGATGATCAGGCCCTCTATGGACCGATGGATAGCTCCCACGTAAAAGCGATGAAACATCTGGTGCAACAGGCTGATATCATCACCCCCAATACCACCGAAGCGGCGCTCTTGCTCGACAGACCCTTTTGCACCTCCTTCAGCGAAGAGGTGATCTCAACCTGGTGCACCGACCTTGCTGAGATGAGTGGCTCTCGGGTGGTGATAACCAGCGTCCCGTTCAACGGTACGACGGCAGTCGCTGCCTGTGATGGCAAGCGGATCCACCTGATTCCATATGAGCCAATCCACGTCTCCTATCCGGGGTGTGGGGATCTCTTTAGCTCGATTCTTTTGGGGGTTATTCTACAGGGGCAGACGGTAGAACGAGCGGTAGCCGAGGCGGTGCGCTACACTTCGCTGGCGATCGAACGGAGCCTAAAAGCAGGGTTTGCGCTGCGCCACGGCGTCTCGCCGACTTTGATCCTCCCCGACTTAGCTGCAATCGGGGAAGAGCGCAGGGTATCACAGTAAGTTCTGCTCCCTAATTAAATAGAAGTTCTTATATTGCAACAGTATAGTTGTCGCCTAACAGAGCTATGATAGTATTAGTTAGGAGGGCTGTTCAGTGGTTTGTTGCCGAACCGAGGGAGAAGTCCCCGACCAATTTATAGACATTCCCATCCCGTTTGAGCTCTATTTTTCGCCCCGGCAGGTAGTGGGGGATTATCTCTTCTAGGTACGCCCGACTCGCCTCTTCGACTTTACGGCGATCACAGGGTTCTACCTGTGAGAGGGTTCGGATTTCGATGCTCATAATATACCCCCGTCCATACTTGCTCCCGTATCCTGCGGTGAACTGTGTACCGGTGGAAAACAGCCCATCGTAGGCGACGCTGGCAGCTTCTCCACGCTGTGGACGGTTAGGGTGCAAGGGGTAGAGATCCTCAAACATATCTTCAAGATAATGATCAAGATCATCTGCGAGGGCGCGGAGTTTCTTCTCCAAGAGGAGTTGACTCGGATGGGTGCTCATTCAAGCTCCTCCTGATCCAAGGTGTTAATCCGTTTTAAAAAGCTATCGAGCGAAGGACGGAGCACCTCTTTTTCAGAGGCTTTCGGCAGTACTATTGTTTGTTTCTCTGGCTTTGTTGCCTCGGGGTCCAGGAGGGTGAGCTGGTCAAAGACTGTGCGCTCTGCCAAGAGTTCAGCGTACGCTTGTAACACTTGCTTGTGCTCATCAAAGATCTCCTGTGCACTCTCGCTCATCTGATCCAGTGCTGCCAGGGAGACTTCATCGAGCTTGTACTCCTGCGGCAGTGGGGAGTGAATCCGTGTATAGCTGACCTCATCGATAGAGGAGGCGATATCATCGACGATCTGCATCTGTGCGGAGGCATAGATGCGTTGGATTGGAGCGCCCTTTGTCGGGTCGATCCAGCCGATCACCCCCGAGCGACTGCTCTCGGTGTCGAAGGCGAAGTTCCTGTTGGCGGTTGAAAGCGAGAGGATATGGTACTTGCTCGCATTGGGGTAGAGGCGTTTTGCCTCAATGTAGGCATAGAGCGCTGGGTTGTTTGCAACCACCCCACCGTCGATGAGGCCATGCATCTGCCCATGGATCCGGTTGCGCAGGTAGGCAGGCTTAAAGTAGGTGGGAGCAGCGCTGCTTGCTCGAGCTGCCTCCCAGAAAAGAAAGCCCTCATCGAGGCCAGAGCGCATCACATAGGGGGTACCAGCAAAGCTGTCATAGGCGACAATCAGCGTTGGCACGACCGCCTCACTGAGAAGCAAGTCTCCAAAGGTGTTCTGTAAAAACTCTTCAAGGGGAGCTTCATCGTACTTATCGACAAAAATCTGACCGATCAGCCTTCCTTGGCTACGGGGGAAGATTGTCGTGCCCTGCTCTCGATAGAGCTCAGCAAGGACACGCATATCAACTCCCCAGGGGATTGTCCCAAGCACCGGCGGAGTAAGCTTGCTACGCATCAATTTCTGTAGGAAGGTTGGCTGTGCCGTCCCGTAGACGTGCGCAGGCTTGGTATCACCGATTGGTAGAGTAGTGCGCTGTACCGGAGCGGTAAGCGCCAAGGAGAGCAACGCTCCAGTTGAGGTGCCCGCGACTAAGTCAAAGTGACTATAGAAGGGCCGCTCATCCCCTGCCTCTTTCAGCAGCGCAGCGAATTGATCGAGGATTACCGCTGGGACAATGCCGCGCATCCCTCCGCCATCGAGGCTGAGAATGTAGCGTGGTTGGGTGGAGGTGCTGAGGGGTTTCGGTTCATTTTCCATATCTACAGAGTGATAAATTGTGCCCAAAGGGTCAAGCTGGAAGCAAAGAAGTATATATAACATCCCCTCATATTATTCCGTATACGGCATAAAAGGTTTAGGTGCTCTGCCCACAGTTCAGCTGACAAGCAGTACTGTACTCTCTCTCTATTACTCGCTACCATACAGAGGTTATGAGTGAAGAGAAGTCACGCAAGCCATTGCGGCTCTTGCGTTTTGCACCGATGGTGCTGATTGTAGTGTTAGCAACCTTGATAGTGGTAATCAAAGGCCCTGCAGCGCTGACCGGATATGTTGAGCTCTATAAGGACAATTTATTCGTCACCACCTTGCTCTTCTTCGGGCTGTTTTTGTTTAAATCCGTATCATTTGGCCTGCCATACACCGTCCTCTATATTGCCATTGGCCATATCTACCCCTTGCCGATAGCCCTTTTGATCAATGTCGTAGGAATCGCAATCAATATGCAGATTCCCTACTTTGTCGGCCGCTATGGCTCCTTTGATGCGATTGACACCCTCTTGGAGAAGGCGGCCTTTGTCCGCAACTTCAAAGAACAGAGCGATAGCTCTGAGGTGGTCTTTGCCTTCTTAGTGAAGTTCATCGGGGTGGTACCCCATGAGATTACCAACCTCCTGCTGGGGACTTTGGAGATTGGGTATATCAGCTTCATGATCGGAGGGATCGGTGGCCTGCTACCAGGGATGATCGCCACGACTATCGCTGGCGATAGCCTGCGCAATCCTTTCTCGCTGCAGTTCGTCGGTTCGATCGCCGCAGTAGTAGGGCTGTTGCTCTTTTCCTTCTACCTCTCTCGTAGGATTAAGGACCGCCAAAGTCGTTGATTACTCTTGGGCTCCAATGAGGGTGCCTACATAGGGTCTGCCGTAGAGGATGTCCATCATATTCTCAATATTGCGCCCATCTGCACAGATGACCTGCATGCGCAGCCGTGCAGCACGCTTGCTTGCAACCGGATCAAAGGGAGTGTTTTTCCCAGGAATCCACGTATCGCCGACCATCTTTCTAAACTCCGCCCAGCTGATCGAATCCAGCGGCTGTGCATCGGGGTTCAGCTTGGGATCATCGGTATAGACCTTCTCAATATTGCTGAGATTGATGATCCGCTTCCCTCCGAAGCGTTCGGCAAGAAGCACCGCATCGGTGTCAGTGGAGAAGCCGGGCTTCCAACCTGTTGCGACGAGCACCTGCCCCTTGAAACTGATGTGACCGGTTGGATTGATGACCAACTCATCCGGAGAGAGGTCGCTGAAGATCGACTTGATGAGCTGTCCATTGAGGTGGGTCGCGCGGATCCCCAGCCAATCGAGGAGTTCAATATCGATCTCAGGGTTGATCGTTCGCATCGCCGTCTGATAGGTGCGAGCTGGTGCTCCGCCACCGCAGACGAGGATAATACGCCGGCTCTTCTTCTCCTGCAAGTAGGAACGAAGTGCGGTGTTGAACTTTGTTAAGAATGCTACATCAATTTCATCTGGAACGATAATCGATCCACCTAAGGAAATAACTGTCAATTCATCCATGCCACCCTCCATCTCGACTGTAGCAGAGAAGCAGCTATTTCTCAATAAAAACAAAGAAAAATCACCGCCGAGCGGTATCGATCGGCGGCGGTTGCATCAGCGGGATACAGCGAGAAATACCCGCTCTGGTGTTAGGGTATCGCTAGCGTTTCTAAAGAGGAGAATCAGAGCGGAAGAACCTGACGGCCGTACTGCTGGTTGATCACCTGGGCAAGGCTCGTGTAGATCGCCAAGGCTCCACAGACAATGCCAACCCAACCGCCGATGCGGGTGAAGAGGGTATTGGCGGTGAAGTCTCCTATGGCCAAGAGAAAGAAGAGGGCACTGAGGGTGCCGAAGACTCCCATCAGCGAGCGGTCTCCTGGGAGGGTTCCCACAAACATCAAAGTGGTGAAGATTCCCCAGATCAGCAAGTAACAGCCCATGCTGATCGCATCGGCTGCTCCGATTGCGCCAAAGGGGTTGATCCAGATGATAATCAAAGACCACCAGAAGAACCCATAGGCGGTAAATGCTGTGGCCCCGAAAACGTTGTTCTTCTTAAACTCCATGACCCCTGCGATGATCTGCGCAGCTCCTCCGAGGGCGAAGCCCATCGCCACGATGACGATAGAGAGGGGAATAAGCCCTGCGTTGTGGAGGTTCAATAAGAGGGTAGTCATCCCGAAGCCGAGTAAGCCTAACGGTGCGGGGTTTGCAATCGCGTTAATTTCTTGTTGAGAGGCCATAGTTCCTTCCTTATAAAGTGGTGCTATCAAAACACTGGTGTATACCATGTATGCTGCTTGCTAGCAAGAGCTCAAGAGAATTATTTTCACCGTATGAGCGATGGTAACGATTCCAAATTTCTTGCCCGGTGGCGATGTGCGATGCTGGAGGGAAAAACAGTGGAAAATCAGGGACATTCTCTTATCTCGTGTGCCTCGTACACTAGTCGTTTGTATGGCTGTTTGCTTGTCTATTCGGCAGGAAAAATAGCTGGTGGTATAAGTTTGACATATGCTAGCGGATACGCTTCCAAGTGAAGTAAAAGGGTACGACTTTGATTGACAGCTGAATTTTGGCACCTTATAATAATGAAACCGCTTCCATTTTTGAGTAATGGAGGCACAGAGACCATAGGAGGAATTATGAAAAAAAGAAACCTAGTAGTGATCGTATTAGCACTACTGCTTATTGGCTCAGTGGTAAGCGCCGCTGGGGCAAAAGAACAGGAGGCAGGCGTTAAAGATGTCACGCTGACAATCTACGCACGTGCCTATACCTTCGCCCAGGATGCTCCTTGGGAGTTTGCAAAAGAGGAGCTGCAGAGAAGACACCCTGAGCTGAACATCACCTTTATCGAAGAGGGGTTTGGCTGGGCAGATATGAGAACAAAGTTCTTAACATCCGCCGCCGGTGGCACACCACCTGATGTCATGATGACTGACATCATCTGGCTCGGTGAGTTTGTTGATAATGGCCTGCTCGAAGACCTCAGCGACCGTGTCGCTACTTGGGATGAGTGGGATGATGTTGTCGATGCATACCGCGAAGCTACCTATTGGAATGGCAAGCCCTACGGCACCTGGATCAACACCGACGTACGAGTGCTGGTATGGAACAAGGATATGTTC
>DASRNL010000090.1:0-7816 GCA_035647415.1 Sphaerochaeta sp.
CTCAAGGCCACTGCAACCCCAAAGGAGGCTCCGCTGCTCACCCCGAGGATGAAGGGATCGGCCATCGGGTTGCGCAGAGCGGCCTGAAAGATCGCCCCGCTAAAGCCCAAGATCGCTCCACAAAGATAGGCGGAGAGAATCCGCGGTGCCCGCAGTCGAAGGATGATATACTCCTTCGCTGCTGAGGGACTCTTGCCCCTGAGCACCGAGAGGACCTCACCGAGGGTGATTGAGGACTGACCGAGGGTCAGGGCGATAAGCGCTATCGCTAGGCTTGTCGCGATCAAGGAGAGTATGAGCGAGCGTTTCACTCTAGTTCCCCATGGATCAACTCGGCAAGCAGCTCTAGCGCATAGGCGCTACGAGGCCCTTGTCGGCTGATCACATCGGCATCAAAGATCTTCACCACCCCGCGTAAGTCCCGATAGGGGGCTGTGGTGGTAAACTCGACGATTGTCGCCTCCCCATCGCTATCCCCCCAGCGCGGGGAGAGGAGGATGATCTCAGGGTCGTGGCCGACCAACTGCTCCTTGCTATAGGTCCAGTACTGTCCATCGTCGGCAACGTTTACTCCGCCGGCGAGCTGGATCATCTCGCTTAAGAAGGTATCGCCGGTTGCCGCTGAGTCAAAAGAGCCGAAGTCCAACGCCATATAGACAGTGGGATGGCGAAGATTTTGCACGCCGATAGCGATCCTCTTTACAGTATTTTGCATTTCAAGCAAGAGGAGCTCTGCCTCCTTTTGTGCATCGACCGCCTCTGCAATCTGTCGAATCAGTTCATAGGTTCCGCTGAAAGACTCCTGGGTGGTCAGTTCAACCACTAAGATGCCAGCGGCTTCTACCGCTTCCAAAAACTGAGTATCGACAAAGGCACTGCTGATCGCCATCGTTGGCTCTAGCGCTAAGAGCTGCTCCAACGATGGTGCATAGAGGGTGCCTACCGCAGGAAGCCCAAGGGCCTCTTCAGGGTAGTTGCAGTAATCGCTGCGTCCTACTAGAAGCTCTCCCTTACCGAGGGCAAAGATAGTCTCTGTGACATTGGGTGAAAGACTGACGATTCGTACCGATTCCTCTGCTACTTCTTTTTTCCCTTGAGCAAAGATCGGTGAGAGAGCAGCGGTAATCAACAGGATTATCGCTGTTGTGAGAAACAGATTTTTTGAAATGTTGCGCATGACGCCCCTTCATGGGCATGAGTACATACCCTGGCCTATACTCCGTAGGCCGTCGGAGATTATCCATGGCAGGTCTCCTGGCTTAGGCATACCCAGAGTCTGTGACTTCCCACTTGCGCAGTGTCATAATACAGACTCCCAGCCATCACAGTGGCGGGACCGCAGGGGCTTCTACCCCTTTCCCTTGGCATGGACACCCTCATCGTACGGAAGGAGGCTTGCTTCTGTCAAGGCACAACTCTGTTGCAAGAAGGCTTTGCTTTTAGTACGCTTTGACCATGCGATATACCGAGATTATTATTTATACCGATGGGGGGTGCAGCGGTAACCCCGGCCCAGGAGGCTGGGCATATACCCTCAGTGCCGATGGTGTCTATGAGAAGGAGGCCAGCGGGGCGGCCTTGGATACCACCAACAATCGGATGGAGCTGCAGGCGGTCATCGAAGCCCTGCAGGCAGCCCAAGAGCTCAATGCCGAGCGTATAACCCTCTATACTGACAGCCAGTACGTGAAGAATGGAATCACCGATTGGATTCAGAAATGGAGGGTGAACGGCTGGCGTACCGCCAACAAGAAGCCGGTGAAGAACCAGGAGTATTGGCGCAAGCTCGATGCCCTCGCTTCGCGTTTGCCTGTCAGCTGGCATTGGGTAAAAGGTCATGCAGGGATTGCAGGTAACGAACGCTGTGATGCACTCGTCCAAGAGGCGATGAGGAGCATCCAGTGAAGCGAGCTCGCTTGATCGACCTCTATGTCGCCTTCTTGAAGATCGGTGGGCTCACCTTCGGCGGCGGGTATGCGATGCTCCCGATGCTCCAGCGGGAGGTGATCGATACCCACGGCTGGGCGACCGAGGAGGAGGTCTTAGATATCTACGCCATCGGTCAGTGCACCCCCGGCATCATCGCCGTCAACACCGCCACGATGATCGGCTATCGGCAGCGAGGAGTGCTGGGGGCGATTGTCGCCACCTTAGGTGAAGTAACCCCGAGCGTGGTGATTATCTCGATCCTCGCCACCTTCCTTGCCAGCGTGCAACACTCTGTATATGTGCAGCGTGCTTTCGGCGGTATCCGGATCGCAGTCTGTGCACTGATAGTCCAGTCAGTTATCACCTTAGGCAAAAAGAGCGTCAAAGGAGTCGCCTCCTGGCTGCTCTTTGGTGCCACTGTCGCCTTGACCCTATTCTTTGGCTTCAATCCGATCGCCATCGTAGCGCTGGCAATTCTCCTTGGCCTTGGGGCAGGACAACTGCAGCGGAGGAAGCGGTGATCTACCTGAGCCTCTTCTGGGAGTTCTGTAAGATCGGCCTCTTCTCCATCGGTGGAGGGCTGGCAACGTTACCCTTTTTATACAAACTCGCTGAGACCCACCCACACTGGCTTAGTACTGCACAGATCGGCGATATGGTGGCGATCAGTGAGTCCACCCCCGGTCCGATTGGGATCAATATGGCGACCTATGCAGGCTTTCAAGCCACTGGAGTGCTTGGAGGGGTGGTTGCAACCTTGGGGGAGATCACCCCGAGTGTCATTATCATCATCCTGGTCGCCCGCTTTTTGGCAAACTTCGATAAAAACCCCCTGGTCGAAGATGCCTTTAGGACGCTCAGGCCCACGGTGGTGGGCCTCATCACCTTCGCTGGGCTGAAACTGTTAGAGGTAGTGCTCTTTGTAAGTGGAACCTTCCTAATTACCGAGGCAATTCTTTTTGTTGTTTTAACTGGTTTGGTCCTCAGCTTGAAACGAATCCATCCCCTGCTGTGGATTGTCAGCGGGGCACTGTTAGGGCTTATTCTGCAACTTGGTGGCTGAGGTAGTGCAGCGCCTGCTCATACCATGCGTCTGGGTAGATTTCAGCGAGCAGGCTGAGCGCCTGCGTTTCATACTGCCGGAAACTAATCAACTCCAAAGCTAAGGCAGTGGCAACGCTATCGTATCCAAGCGCATACGCTTGATCCATCACCGCCTCTTTGAGCGCTTCAGGATGCTCCTCTTTGGCAAAGATCTCCTCATACAGAGCAAAGGCATCCTCAGCCGCTCCAGTGGCGATGAGGGCTTTTGCTTTGAGCAGAAGAAATTCTGAATGAGTGCTGAAGCGTTGATACGCTTGGTCGCTTAGGGTGATGACCTCTTGGTACTCGTTAGCTTGATAGCGGGACCAGAGTGAGTTGTAGAGGTATGCGGCGTGCTTTGGTCGTAGTGTACTGGCAGCTTGATAGGATGCTGCTGCCCCGATAAAGTCCTCACTCGCCAACTGTCGCTCTGCTTGGTGGGCGAGGGCGGTGGCTCTACTGCTGGCGCAGCCGATAAAGAAGAGCGCTACAGAGAGTATGAGGACAAGCAGGGTGTTACGCATCAGCCTCCCATAACCGTCTTTTCAATCGCTCGCACCTGGCTGCGATAGAGGTTGGTAATGCCTGAACCGTAGTCGGCGATCAACTGGATCATATTGCGCGGATTGTCTGCCAGGTCCTTTCCGTTGAGCCGATCCCCTGCATCCCCCAGTCCTGGAAGGATGTAGGCAGCCTCGTTGAGCATCGGATCCATCCACAGAGTATAGACCTCAGCCCCTTCGATCGCTCGGACGATTCTTAGCGAGCCCTTCAGGGCGCTGACTACGTTGATGAACTTCACGCTCTTGGGTTTGACCCCGTGATCTTTGAGGTACTTGACGATGGTGACCAACGAGCCACCGGTGGCGTTCATCGGATCTGCAAAGATGAGATCCTTGCCATCAAGCTCCTCTAAGGTGAAGTAGGAGGTATCCAGATCGAGGATATAGTCCATATTTGCCTCTTTTTTCGAGTCGTCGCGCTTGATGCGGAAGAGGGCAAAGGGGGTCACAAAGCCATCGGAGCTATACTCTTGAATCTCCTTGCTGAGGATCATCGAAGGCAAGAGCGCTCCGCGGAGCATGATGCACATCACTGAGTTGTGGATCTGTGAATCGACGTCGGGGATCCGGTGCACCGCATAGTTCTGTACCGGCACGGTAACCGGGGTGGGGGTGATGATTGAACGCTTCTTCGGTAGCGCTGCATCGGCGTAGACGTGGCCGAAGAGCAGCTCATAGGCGCGCTGGATATAGTAGAGGAACTCCTCCTGTCCGGTGGAGGGGTTGCGCAGCTTGGCGATGAGGCGGCTCGCCTCACCGTGGAGCTCCCGAGGGGTCTCAAAGGAGTAGACATGGATATTATCCTCAGCAGTAACAATCGATTTCAGGTACCTGCCGATCTTACGCGCCTTGGTGGTGATCGCCTTTTCAGCGGCTTCGCGTTGTTTTTCGTCGGTAGCATTCTGCAGCGCTTCACAGTGGGTAAGGTAGCGCTGATACATCGCATTTACGCTGGCAATTGTCTCTTTATCTGCCTCGGTGAGATATCCGTCTAGATCGGTGGCGTGAAGAATAACTTTGTTCATGGAAACTCCTACATAACAATCGATACGATTTTATCCCAATCGGAGGGACATTACAACAGATAGGAGAAAAAGAGAGGAGGAAAAAAGAATTTTAAACAATCTTCAATTACCCCCTGCACTAAATATTTCCTTTGTGCTAGGATTGCCGATAGCGACGAAATAAGAGGTAGTCAGGAATGAACCTAATTTTCCTTGGCCCCCCCGGAGCTGGGAAGGGAACGATTGCAACATTGGCGGCTAAACACTATGGAATTCCCCATATTTCTAGCGGGCAGCTGTTTCGTAAACATATCGAGCAGGAAACCGATCTTGGACTTGCGATTTCTGCCTTGATGGAGAGTGGAGATCTCGTACCCGATACCTTGACCGTATCGTTGATCGATCAACGCTTGAGCAAAGCGGATGCACAGAACGGGTTCATCCTCGATGGATTTCCTCGTACGATCGTCCAAGCAAAGGCGCTTCAGGAGCTCACCGAGGTAGATTTAGTGATCAACCTCAACTTGGATAAGGAGCAGATCCTCAGTCGCCTCAGCGGTCGTCGCTACTGCAAATCCACCGGACGCACCTACCATATTATCTACAATCCCCCGAAGGTCGACGGGATCGACGATGAGACTGGAGAGGCCTTGATCCAACGGGATGATGATCAGCCGGAGGCGATTTTACACCGCCTTGAGGTCTACGAAGATCAGACCTTTCCTCTGATCGATTATTATCGTAGCCGAAATCTTTTGGTCGATATCGACGCAGCTCCTGCTCCTGAGGTGATCTTCACCGCTTTGAAGGCGGAGCTTAATCAGCGTCTGGAGCTTGGGTAAGAGAGTTACGCATCACCAACGAATAGGGAATCTCTTTATGCTCATAAGCAGTCAGTGCATCCTCGATCACCGAGAAGAGGAGGGTAGCGCTGGCGCGCCCCTTTGCAATGCCCGGCTGATCGATCGTCGTCAAGCTCGGGCGGCTCATCTGCCCTTGTTCGATATTGTCAAAGCCGATCACCGAAACTTCCTGTGGCACAGAAAGGCCACGCTCAGCGAGGGTCGCCAAGGCGCCTATGGCCACAATGTCACTCATTGTCACGATGCAGGTCAGCTGCTGCTCTGTATCTAAGAGGCGTGCAGTCGCCTCGCTGCCCGCAGCTAACGTACACTCACAGGAGTAGGTGGGGACCGCCGATTCGGCGATCTGATACTCTTTGAAGGCTCTGCGATACCCCTCCATCCTCCTCGCTGAGACACTTCTACTCCCTGGCTTCTGTGCAAGGTTGGTGGTGCTGCTTAAGCCGATGATGGCGATCTTCCGGTGGCCATGGGCTAAGACGCTCTGCATCTGTAGATACGCTGCACCTTCTTCATCGATGCTGACGCTGCTGCTCTCTCGCTCACTCGCTCCATCGATCATGACAAAGGGGAGGCGCCTAGTCTCCATTACCTCGAAGATCTCATCATCGATCTGGCTGCCTAAGGTGATAATCCCATCGACGGCTGCGTTGCGGACTGCTAGAGCGAGACTTTTGTGCAGCGGCGGGATAATCGTCAAGGTATAGCCGCGTGCTTCACACTCCTCTCCGATACCGGTGATTACGGCAAAGGTATAGGGGTTTTGGAGCGAGTAGTGCACCGGCTGGGGGAGGAGAAAGCCGATGGAGTGGTGGCGCTGTAAGCTGAAGTTGCGCGCCATCGGGTTGGGGATATACCCGAGGCGCTTAGCAGTTTTGAGGATATGGTCCTTCGTCTTGGCACTGATCCGCGAGGGATCGTTGAAGGCGAAAGAGACAGCGGTCTTGGAGTAACCGCTTTCACGGGCAATATCGTTGATAGTCGGTCGCTTCTCTGGTGATTGTTTCTCTTTCATAGCACCTCTTGCTCATTTCCTAGGGTAAACCACTATAGGTATCTCTGTAATACTAAACCGGTTATCTAACACGGTCAACGAAACAATACTTTTCTCCTGTCTGTCCACAACAAAAGGCATGTTGACACCAGATCAATCTTTGTGGTAGGTTCTACAGGTCGGCGGGATAGCTCAGTGGGAGAGCAGCTGCCTTACACGCAGCTGGTCGGGGGTTCAAATCCCTCTCCCGTCATCAAGGACGTACCTCAAAGGGTGCGTCCTTCTTCTTCTTTCTCTCTCCCGCGGTGGGGCGATCGCACAATCGACAGAGTCTCCACTGAGGGCATAACTTTTCTTTCTGCACGACTTTCGCTATTATGACAAAAAGAGGGAGCGAACGTGCGAGTTTTCGACACATTGATCTGGTATTTCTTCATCTACGCCATCATCGGCTATGTGATAGAGGTCATCTATTGCTCCTTCGGTGAACGCAGATTGGTGAACCGTGGCTTTCTCCACGGTCCTTGGCTGCCGATCTACGGGATTGGAGCGCTTTTGATCATCATAACAGCCGCTCCGTTTACCCGTTCCCCGCTTGCTGTTTTTGTTGTGACGGTGATTGTCACCAGCGCTTTGGAGTATCTGGGTTCGGTGATCTTAGAGCAAGTTTTCTCTATTAAGCTCTGGGATTACTCGACCTATCCGTTGAATATCAACGGCAGGGTCTGTGCAAAGAACTCACTCCTCTTTGGTCTGTTGGGCCTAGGGGTCATCTACGGGCTACATCCATACATCGAGCAAGCGGTAGCAAGCAGTCCGTCTGCGGTGCGATCTGGCGGAGCTATTGCTATTGCAATCATCATCGCGGAAGATACCACCATCTCAGTGATCCGCCTGATCAACTTCACCAAACTGCTGGAGCGCTATCAGGCGCAGAAGATAGAGATCGAAGCCCGGCTACGGGAGCTAACCCACTTGCGTGAGAACCATACATTGAAGCAGTGGCTCGCCAAGGAGAAGCATGAACTGCACGAACAGCTGGTGATGGCAGCTGAGCGGCTCTTTTTAAAGTTCCCCTCAGCCACTGCCCGTAGCAGTGAGCGCAAAGGCCTGCTACAGAGCTTAAAGGATACGATCGCTACACGAAAAAAGGAGAAGGACTCTGATGCAAATGAGCGAACTGAAGAAAAACTATGAACGAGTCTTAGCCGAAATAGCCGATGCAGCAAAGGAGGCAGACAGAAGTGCCCAGAGCATTCAGCTGCTCGGGGTGAGCAAGACCCATCCATTCTCCTCGATTGAAACCCTCTATGGTTTTGGCCTACAGCGCTTCGGTGAGAACCGGGTGCAGGAGGGGGAGCGCAAACTCCCGAACAAAGA
>DASRNL010000091.1:0-6348 GCA_035647415.1 Sphaerochaeta sp.
GAGTGGATGCCCCATATGATGAAGGCATTCGAAGAGTTCCCCGGCGGCATTGGCTATATGACCAACATCGACGGAAACATCTACTCCCTGCCTCGCCTCGAGGGTTGCTACCACTGTTCCAACATGGCGAAGATGTTCGTCTATCAGCCCTTCCTCGATGCCCTTGGCATGGATACTCCGACGACCACCGACGAGTTCTATGAAGTGCTGAAGGCGATGAAGAACAACGACCCCAACGGCAACCGCCGAGCAGACGAGATTCCTCTCGCCGGTTCGATCATCGGATGGGGCGACCAGGTTGAGCGCTTCTTGATGAACTCCTTCATCTACTGTGACCTGGACACCAACGTCAACGCTGACGCTGAGAGCAATGTCGGCTACATGATGAGCAATGGTAAGGTTGACACCGCTGTTAACAAGGCTGGCTTCCGCGAAGGCTTGGCATACATCAACAAGCTCTATAGAGAAGGCTTGATCTACAACGGTTCCTTCACCCAGGATTCCAGTCAGCTGACCCAGCTCGTTGAGAGCTCCGCACAGCCGACCGTCGGCTTTGCAACCGGTGGCTGGAGAGGCCAGTTTGCTACTATCGGTGGCGACCGCTTCAACAACTTCCGCGCTATCGCACCGCTGAAGGGCCCCAAAGGTGTTCAGTACAGCGTAGCATTCTTCCAGAACCCTGAGATGGGTAACCTGGTTATCAGCACCGACAGCGAGTATGCAGATGCAATCATCCGCTACTTCGACTTCATGTACAGCCTCGAAGGAACGCTGATGCAGCGCAATGGATTCCAGGGCGAAGCTTGGGACTGGGCAGAGCCCGGACAGTTTGGCCTCGATGGATCTCCTGCAGTCTGGCAGCAGCTGAAGCTTTGGAATGACAAGGATCCACAGAACGATACTTGGATCCAGACCTATCCATCCGCTCCAAGCCCCTCCTTCAAGAACACCATGGTAGCTGAAGATATTCCGACGACCGATCCGCGTTACTACTTCCCGGACAACAACGAGAAGACTCTCTATGATGAGACCACCTACTTGTACAAGCCGTTTGAAGATGTAAGCGTTGAGGTTCCTGTTCTGAAGTACACCGCTGATGAAGCGGAAGAGTACTCCACGATCAAGCGTGAGCTCGCCAACTACATCCGCCAGAACGCAGTTAAGTTCATGGTTGGATCCTTGGACGTCCACAGCGACCGTGATTGGAACGACTATGTAGCTGGCCTCGATCGCCTGCAGCTCCCTGCAGTCCTCGATCTGATGCAAAAAGCATACAACCGCCAGTACAAGTAAGGGATACTATTCTCTACAATCTATCTGCACAAGGCCAAGCGATTGGCCTTGTGCTATCTTAATAGATAGGAGCAAGCGATGAACCATCCAAATATTGTCTATATACTCTTTGATGATCTGGGCTATGGGGATGTCAGTGCCCTCAATGAGAGGGCGGGCTTTCAGACCCCTGCCTTTGACCGTATAGCGGAGGAGGGGATCGCCTTTACTGACGCCCACTCCACCAGCGCAGTCTGCACCCCGAGCCGTTACTCGATCATCACCGGCCGCTATAACTGGCGCTCGCGCTTAAAGAGCTTTGTCCTAGGTGGCTTCTCCGAACCGCTCATCGATCCCACAACGCCGACGGTGGGTGGGATGCTCCAGCGTCATGGCTATAGCACCCACTTAGTGGGCAAGTGGCACCTGGGCCTCGGCCTGGGTAAAAAGGAGGGCTTTGTTGAAGCGCCTAACTTTGGCGACAGCGAGAAAGTGGACTATAGCGCCCCGATCACCGATGGGCCTCTTCAGCGGGGCTTTGATACCTTCTTTGGGATCTCAGCCTCCTTGGATATGCCCCCCTATGCCTACATCAAGGATGACCGCTTCACCAGCATCCCTAAAGAGGTGACCAGCAATACCGGCATGGGCTTTTGGCGCAAGGGGGTGACCGCCGATGATTTTGTCCACAATGAGGTCCTCGATCGCCTCGCCACTGAAGCGGAGGCGATCATCGAGGCAGAGCATCAGAACCCCTTCTTCCTCTTGCTCTCCTTAACTGGACCGCACACCCCGATCCTCCCCAAGGCGGAGTTTGTCGGCTCCTCAAAGACCAACGCCTACGGGGACTTTGTCCTGCACTGCGACCAGGTGGTAGGGCAAGTGCTCGCTGCCTTGGATGCAGCTGGCATCGCTGGCGATACACTGGTGATCCTCACCAGCGACAACGGCTGCTCGCCGGAGGCGGACTTTGCCGCCCTAAAAGCGAGAGGGCATAACCCTTCCTATATCTTCCGGGGGATGAAGAGTGATATCTACGAAGGAGGGCATCGTATCCCGCTTCTGCTCCGCTGGCCCAAACGCATCAAGGCGGGGCAAAGAAGTGAGCGGATCGTCTCCTTGGTCGACCTCTACGCCACCCTCGCAGATCTCTTAGGACACCAGGTTGCCGAGGATGAGGCGGTGGACTCCTATAGCATGCTCCCACTCTTTGACGAGCACGATCCAGGGGAGGTACGCCCCTCTTTGGTGCACCAGAGCATCGATGGCTCACTCTCGCTGCGCAAGGGCAGGTGGAAGCTACAGATGTGCCCCGGCAGCGGTGGCTGGTCAGCTCCACAGCCTGGCAGCAAGGAAGAAGCAGGGTTGCCCCCGGTGCAGCTCTACGACCTAGTTGCCGATATCGCAGAGACCACCAACCTCCAAGACCGCTACCCAGAACGAGTTGCGGCGATGCGCTCTGAGCTCGCTGAGATTGTGCGCCGTGGACGCAGTACCGCAGGGACTGCACAGCCCAACGATGGGGTAGCGGTGTGGGAGAGCGTCGACTGGTTGGACGATTGAAAAATCTCTTTGCCTAGAGGCGAGGTATGGTATACTGCCCATACGATGAAGCAGCCCCAGCGTCCGAGAACCATCCCTCGCTACCTTCGCCTCTTCTTCGTTGTGCTCGCGCTCTCCTTCACCGTACTCCTCTTCAGCCAGCGGTGGATTATCCGCACAGTGCGTACGGAAAAGGAGGAGCAGGCGCTCTCGATGCTCCAGCTGGTCCGTACCACCAGCGACCTCTCAGTCGATCAGGTCTTCAAACTCAGCCAACTCCTGCTTCTGGATAACACCACCAGCAAGTTCATGTATCAGCGACCGATTGAGGGCGGCAGCGAGGAGATTCAAACCCTCATCGATGCCAAAAGTGTGCTGCCGACAGCCACCAGCGTCAATGCGATCCTCTCGGAAATCTACCTCTACTCCAACCGTAACGGCTATATTCTCTGCTCACAGAATGCCTTCTTGGACCCCGAGCTGATGTACCCCTCCCTCTTTGCTTTCGAGGGGCTCAACTATCGACAGTTTCGCTCCCGCTACTTAAGCGCTTCCTTTACCCAAGCCTTCTTCCCTGAGACCCGTGCTCTGGTGCACGGGCGCGAGCGGCGGGTGATCCCCTTCATCCAGACCTTCCCCTTAAACAACCCCAGCAGCAATGCAGGGAAGATCGTCTTTCTTCTGGATGCAGCCTACTTTCACGCATTGCTCTCCGATACCGTCGAAGGGCTCAACCAGACGATCTATATCACCGATAACAACGACCAGCTGATCACCTATAGCGGGGATGCTTCCTTGATCCTTGAGGAGCGGGTGGTCGACGGGCAGCACCGTAGGAGGATTGAGGGAGAGGAGTATCTGATCTCCGTGCTCAGCAGCGATAGCAGCGGGCTGCGCTTCCACTCGGTGCTGAGCCTCAAGGAGGTCAACGGGCTGTTGAACCCGATGTGGCTGGTGGTAGCCTCGATTTCGGTGGGGCTCTTCCTCCTCATCGCTTTAGTCTCCTTTATCCTGCTGCTGCGCAGCAACCGCCACTGGAATGAGCTCTTAGGGCTCGCCGGCGATGGAGAGAAACATCTGCCCTATGAGCAGGCGGCGACCTACATCTCCTCGATCGTCGCCAAGGACCGAAACCAGGTACGGCAGATGGGGGGCACCCCCTTCATCACCGACACCTTCTTCAGGCGCTTGATCCATGGAAGGATGCTCACCGCAGCTGAGATTTCGGCGATGCTCAAGCAGGTGCAAGCGGATATCGACCTCTCCTCGCCCTTGGTCTACCAGATGCTCCATATCACTAGCAGCTCCACCTTGGAGCTCTTCAACGATGAGATCTTAGAGGATTTGGACTTCATGCGGATCGCTGCGGCGCGAACCGCCAGCGATGTCTTTGGCATCCAGCACTACCTCTATATGGATGCCTCGTTTTCGATCTGGGTGATGCTCTGGTCGACCGACCTCTGGAGGCTCTCTAGCGCGATCGAACACTTCGCTAAGACCTTTACCGCCGTATCACCTCTGAGTGTGACGATCGCAGTGAGCAACCCCAAGCGACAGATCGATGATATCTTCCAAGCGACGGTGGAGTGCACCGAGATCCAGCAGTACCTTAGGCGTGAAGGGGCGGTGGAGCAGCTGGTACGCTACGATGAACTCTCCTTCAGCCGCGACCCCTACCACTACACCGCCGAGATGGACCGCAAGCTCCATGCAGCGGTCATCCGCGGTGATACCAAAGGAACCGATGAGATCTTGGAGAGTATACGAAAGCAGAACTACCAGGAGCGTACCTTAGCAGGGGATGAGCATAAGAATCTGATGCGCGCCCTCTACGCTTCGGCAGTCCAGCTTGCCCAAGGGGTCCGCTCCGCCTTGCCTGGTGCAGTCTTTGAGAGCTTTGAAGAAACGGCACGTTTCTTCGGTGAGCAAGCTCAAGCGGTCGGCCAAGCCAAAAGCGATAGCGAGGAGATCCTCACCGATCGGATCATCTCCTACATCGATACACACTACCAGGATCCTTCGCTGAACCTCTCACACATGGCCTCCTCCTTTGGGATGAAGGAGAGCTTTTTGTATCACTTTATGATGACCCGGATGGACTCATCCTTTGCCCAACACCTAGAGACCCACCGCCTCGAGCGCTCTCGGGCGATCTTCGGTGAGCGACAGATTTCTATTGCTGAGGTGAGTACGATGGTCGGCTACGCCAACCCACAGACCTTCCGCCGAGCGTTTCAGAAGCGCTACGGCATCCTGCCTTCAGAGTATCAGCGTACCGTCCTCTATCAGAAGCGTGAGCGTTAGCGCAGGACGAACTCAACCATATGTTGCTTTGCGTCGGCAATCTTGCCCTGGCGCATCGCAACCTTCACTTTGTTGAGAATCTGCTTGCCCTCGGCCTCGGTGAGGGTTGTATCCTCGAGGGTCTGGGTGACACTGATGAGCAGGTCGAGAACTCCGTACGCTTCGGCGATATTGCCCCGCTGCAGGTTCTCGATCAAAGCGGAGTCGAGGACATCAAGCAAGAACGGTGTGGTGACAACACTCTGGGCATCTTCGAAAAAGAGTATATCTTGTGGTGAATATCTGACCATGGTCCCCCTCCTAGTAATCTCTACTTATACTATCGGCATAGAACCAGAAATAGGCAAGTAGTAATGAGAAGCAATTGGTCAAATAGAGAGGATTGCTCCCTCCCTCCCTCCTTTGCTTGCCACTTTTGAGGATACGGTATATATAGTGAGTATGGGCAACAGACGAGCAGCAGTGACGATGATGATTAAGCCGGCCTCGGCACTCTGTAACCTCGCGTGTCACTACTGCTTCTACCTCGATACCGCAGCCCACCGCGTCGAAGGATCGTGGCCGATCATGGATCAGTCGGTGGTCGAGGCGACCGTCACCAAAAGTCTAGAGCTTGCCGACTCGGTGAGCTTTGTCTTCCAAGGCGGCGAGCCTACCTTGGCGGGTCTTCCTTTCTTTGAGTCCTTCGTCCAAACCGTCGCAGCGCATAAAAGAGCTGACCAAGAGATCCACTACGCCTTTCAGACCAATGGGCTGATCTTTGACCGCTCTTGGGCACGCTTCTTCAAGGAGCATGACTTCCTCGTCGGCTTCTCCTTCGATGGCACACGGAAAATCCACGATGTCTATAGAAGAGACCATAGCGATGAAGGCAGCGGCAGGCAGGTGCTGAGGAGCATCGCCTTAGCCCAAGAGGAGGGGGTCACCTTCAATGTGCTCTCGGTGGTCACCGACCTCTTTGCCGGCAATATTAACGCAGTGCATCAATTCCTCACTGACCGAGGGATCTACCACCATCAGTACATCAGCTGTATGGACCCCATTGATCGAGATATCAGCTTCCTAAGCCCTAAGGGGTACGCCTCCTTTCTAAAGAATTCCTTTGATACCTGGTACCACCTCTTCATGCGAGGGACCCCGATCTCAGTACGGTTCTTTGACAATCTGGTGGGGATGCTCTTAGGCTTACCGCCAGAGAGCTGTGATATGGCGGGGGTTTGTTCACCGAAC
>DASRNL010000092.1:0-3159 GCA_035647415.1 Sphaerochaeta sp.
GTTGATAAAGTCGAGGATATCCGGGTGCCAGACGTTGAGGATCAGCATCAGCGCTCCGCGGCGCGAGCCTCCCTGTTCGATGAGGCCGGTGACAAAGCTGAAGAGCCCTCCCCAGCTCACCGAGCCGCTGGATCGCCCATTGACCCCTTTGACGTAGCTGTGCCTAGGGCGCAGCGAGGAGATGTTCATCCCCACCCCGCCACCGCGGCTCATGATCTCGGTCATCTGCCCGAGGCTCTCGATGATGCCGCCTCGGCTATCCTTCGGGGATGGGATCACATAACAGTTAAAGTAAGTGAGGTTCTGATCGGTGCCTGCCCCGGTGAGGATCCTTCCTGCGGGGACAAACTTCCAATCCTCCAAGAGCCAGTTGAACTCCTCTTCCCACTTGCTGCGGACCTTTGCTTTCTCCACCTTGGCGATGCCTTTGGCGACGCGGGCGAGCATCTGCGCTGGGTCGGTCTCAACCGGCTTGTCGATATCCTCGCGTTTGACATCGAGGACTACCCCATCGTCCAAGGTGACGACAATCGAGTCCCCCTCTCCGATGGAGGTGACCGTACCAATCTCTCGCTGACCCGTCTCAGGGTTGCTCACTGCAACGACGATGTCACCGATAGCAAGCGACTCTTTCTTTACATCTTTTAACGCATAGCGGTCAAGGAAAATCTTGCGCCCGAGCGCACTCAAGGCATTCTTAGCTGAACTCATTACATCCTCAATCTTTCGTAGTATTCATTATAGTTTTGCTCTGAGTCTTCTGCGGGAATAACCACATGTAGACCTGTTAAACCATAGCACGAAGCACCGCAGATGACAAGCGTAAGTACCGTATTTATAGCGGACACAAGGAATAGCTACACTACATATAGCGTTATATAAGTTTTATAGAAGTAAGCTATCAATTCGATAACTTCCACTTATGACAGCGGTTATTCTCAGCAAAATCTCGAGCCAATTCCTTATGGGTAAAGGGAAGGCGAAAATCGTTCTCCACTCTCACTACTCTGCACACACTGTGTGTATCCCCTCTCATAGTGTGTGCAATCACCTACTTCTACCTCCTCGCTAGTGTCGCTAAAAAAAGCCCCCCAAGTGGGGGACTCTGATCTTCCTAGACAGATTCGCTCAATAGCCGAGCTGCACCATCGCATCAGCTACTTTTTTGAAGCTGGTGATATTGGCTCCTTTGACGTAGTTGATGTACCCATCCTCTTCACCACCCTCTTTCAGGCAGGCTGCATGGATGTTGTTCATAATCTGATGGAGCTTCTCATCGACCTCCTCGGCGGTCCAAGAGATGTGCATCGCATTCTGACTCATCTCCAGCCCACTGACGGAGACCCCGCCGGCGTTCGCCGCCTTGCCAGGGGCAAAGGGGATTCGGTTTTCGATGAAGTAGTTCACCGCATCGGCTCTACAGCCCATATTGGAGACTTCGATGACGTACTGCACCCTGTTTTCCACCAAGGTCTTGGCATCCTCGAGGTTCAGCTCGTTTTGAATGGCACAGGGCAAGGCGATATCGACGGCAACCTCCCATGGCTTGCGCCCAGCGACGAAGGTGGCACCGAACTGCTCAGCGTAGGGGGCGACCACGTCGTTGTTGGAGAGACGGAGGAAGGTCATATACGCCCACTTCTCTGGGGTTCCTACCCCCTCTTCATCATAGATATACCCATCCGGTCCGCTGATCGCCACCACCTTAGCTCCGAGCTCGGTGGCCTTCATCGCAGCGCCCCAGGCTACGTTACCAAAGCCGCTGATCGCCACGCGTTTGCCAGCAAGGCTGTCGCCCTTAGTTGCTAGCATCGACTGGGCGAAGTAGAGCGCACCAAAGCCGGTGGCTTCGGGGCGGAGCAAGGACCCACCGTAGCCGACCCCCTTACCGGTCATCGCTCCGGTGTGTTCATTTTGAATCCGTTTGTACTGCCCATAGAGGTAGCCGATCTCCCGAGCGCCTACGCCGATATCGCCGGCAGGCACGTCGACAGTGGCCCCGATGTACTTGGCCAGCTCAGTCATATAGGAGCGGCAGAAGCGCATGATTTCATTATCGCTCTTGCCTCTGGGGTTAAAATCACTGCCACCCTTGCCTCCACCCATAGGCAAGGTGGTGAGGCTGTTCTTCAAGGTCTGCTCGAAGGCGAGGAACTTCAGCGTCCCGGGGGTGACGGAGGAGTGGAAGCGGATACCCCCTTTATAGGGGCCTAGGGTGTTGGAGTACTGGATCCGGTAGCCGCGGTTGACCTGCAACTCTCCGGCATCATCCTCCCACTCGACGCGGAAGCTGATGGTGCGATCGGGCTCAAGGAGGCGCTCGATCACCCGGTGCTTCTCGTAGACTGGGTTCTCGTTTGCTGTATCGATGATGGAACGGAGCACCTCTTTCACCGCCTGGTGGAACTCAGGCTGTGCAGGGTTCTTTCTTTCTACCTCTTCCATAAGGGCTTCAATGGTGTACATGCGGATCTCCTACCTGATATTTTGGTTGTTCAAGGGTAGTCGCTTGGCTAAATTGTGTCAATTACACAAGGAACATATTGATAATAACTTTTTGTTAAACTAATAACACAAGGATGAGGGAAGGGATTCCCCCTCTTTTGCCCTTGTAACTACCCACCAGAGTCTCTGCATGGTACACTCTTTCTATGTTCACCTTAGACCCCACTTGGTTGCCCTTTAGCAACCTGATGCTCAGCCATATCTACAATGTCCTGTTGATCTGCAACGACTACGACCGCTTCCTCCTCGAGGAGGATGGACGGGTCGAGGAGGAGCTCTACTTTGAGTATACCCAGCTGGGTTTGAGCAACCCCCCGAGCATCAGCTTCTCCTCCAGCGGAGAGGAGGCGCTCGCCCTGCTAGCTGAGCGCCAGTTTGACTTGGTGATTGCAATGCTCGACCTCGGTGAGGAGTCGGTTGAACAGCTTGCCGAGGCGATCAAAGCCCAGGTTCCCACCATGCCGGTGATCGTCCTTTCCCCCTCTCCTGCACACCGCCGCAACAAGCTGATCAAAGGCTCCGACAGCCCGGCGATCGACTACTTCTTCTACTGGCAGGGCGACCCTACGATCTTCTTGGCGATGATCAAACTGGTGGAGGATAGGATCAACCTCCCCCACGACACTTCGGTGGCGGATGTACAGACGATCATCC
>DASRNL010000093.1:0-2062 GCA_035647415.1 Sphaerochaeta sp.
TGAGTATAGTGTAACTCTTGTTGCAGATATGCTCAAGGAGGATCCTCAGTTGCGCTTCGGGACGATTTCGATCCAATACCCATCCGGGTCTACGATAAAGTAGATGCCCATCGCAATATTCTCGTAGATGATGCACTCCATCGCTCGGTGTTTCTCTCGGGCTGCCTCCAAATCCTCGGTGGCAAAGGCGAGATGAAACTCATTATCTCCGAGGTTGTAATGGTCCTTCTCCCAGCCCCGCAGCCAGGTGAGCTCCAGCTGATGATCACTCGCTCCATCGCCTAAGAAGACGATGATGTACGCCCCATCGGTAGCTTCCTTGCGTCGTATTTCTTTAAGCCCGAGAGCCTCGGCATAGAAGGCAAGGGACTTCTCTAGATCGATCACGTTGATGTTGTTGTGTACAAAACGAAAGTTCATTTAATCCTCCAAGTATATGGCGCTCTTTTCAGCGCTACGATAGCATTTGATTTCTCTGCAAGCTTCTTTTGCAGTCGTTCGATCACCGCGTAATCATCCCACATATGCATCGGTACGATAGTCTCTACGGTACTCTGAGCAAGCAACCCTTCCACCCCAAAGCTATAGGCAGACCCGAGGCGCGGGTCCACCGGCACAAAGGCGAGGTCGATCTGCTCTGGCAAGCGAACCATCTCCTTTCGATACGCCTCAGCCATCGCCGTATTGTACGCTTCGCTCTCCCCCTCCCAATGCCACCAGTTCAAATCCCCAGCATAGTAGATCACTTGTTCGCCAAGAAAGAGCACAAAGGCCACCCCCTCATCGGTAGAGCGCAAGGTCTCTAGCTGCAGCTCCCCTATCTGAGTGCGTTGGTGTGGGGCTACCCAGACCACCTGCACATCAGAGGGCACATCGCTAGAAGGAATATCATCGGAGAGGATATAGGTGACCGCATGGTCTTTTGAGAGGCTGAAAAGGGAGCCGTTGTAATGGTCGCTGTGACGGTGGCTGAAGAAGACCAAGAGTGGTTT
This sequence comes from Sphaerochaeta sp., assembly GCA_035647415.1. GTDB lineage: Bacteria > Spirochaetota > Spirochaetia > Sphaerochaetales > Sphaerochaetaceae > Sphaerochaeta. The sequence continues at coordinate 993 of DASRNL010000093.1, forward strand.
TTCAGATTGCTCCACAGCTGGCACTGCAGTGGGGTCAAAGAGCAGGCGCAGGTTCTGAGTTTCCAGCAAAAAGGTGCTGTGACCGAGGTAGGTACAAATCATAGCTTCACAATGGGCAATGGGGCGCCCCCTGTCAAGTACGCCCCTTGCCCACAGCGCCACTCTTTAGTAGAGTTCTGACCATGATCCAGAAGAGTTTTTCTATCCTCGGAGACTCCATCTCCTCCTTTGTCGGCCACATCCCCGCTGAGAATGAGTACTTCTACCCTGAGCCTGCGTTCGGTGTCACCGCTGTTGAAGACATGTGGTGGTCGCTCTTAGCAGAGCGCCTGAACCTACGGCTCTTCTGCAATGACTCCTATTCGGGGGCGAGGATCAGCCGCACCGGTCTAAAACCCCCTACCTCCTGCTACCTCGATGCAAGCAGGCAACGGAACCTTGGAGGCGATTATATTATTGTCTTTGGGGGAACCAACGATTGGGGGAATAAGGATGAACCTGCTACCTTGGAGGTCTTCACCAGCGCCTACCAAGAGCTGGTAGAGATGATGGTGGACCTGCACACCGAGAGTGCAATCTACTTCTGCACCCCGCTACAGCGCCTCGATCGCAAGCTCACGACACCCAATGTTCACGGATGGACCCAGCTGGATGTGGCTGAGGTGATTCGCACTGCCGTTGCACGGGTCCCTGGAGCACACCTGATCGACTTAGCGAGCTACTCAATCAGCGAAACTGATAATCTACTGCCCGATGGGGTCCACCCCAACCGAGCCGGCATGCAGATGCTTGCAAAGCTGATGGAGGCGGGACTAACAGGGTGATTGAGCCGCTTTGGCCATCTTAGCGGTCTCTTGGGCAAGGATATTCTCTGCCCGCAGCTTCTCTAGGATCGTACGCACCAAAACAAAGAGCGGGCTGTGTGCTCGATAATCAGCAGGAACAAAGTAGTTGATTCTCCCGGCACTCATCAGCTGATGCGCCACCGCCTCTCCCCCTGCTGGGTAGACTGCGATCGAAGAACCCCCACTCTCTTTGACGAGCTTCATCGTAGGCACATCGGTCAACCC
>DASRNL010000094.1:0-5368 GCA_035647415.1 Sphaerochaeta sp.
AGCGCTGAGCTGCTCATCGGCAAATGGCTGCAATCCACCGGCATGCGCAACGACCTCACCATCGCCTCCAAAGGGTGCCACCCCGATAGGACAAGCGGTGCAAGCCGCATCAACGAAGCGGAGATGCTCAGCGATGTGCACCGCTCCTTGGAGCAGCTGGGAGTCGATCAGCTGGATATCTGGTTTCTCCACCGCGATGATTTAACCCAAGGCGTTGATGAGTTGATCGACCTGACTAATATCCTCATCGAGGACAAACTTGTCAGGCATATCGGCGCTTCCAACTGGACGAGCGAGCGGATAGCTGCGGCGAACCGGTGGGCTGAAGGGGCGGGAAAAACAGGCTTCACCATCAGTCAGATCCAGTGGTCCCTGGCAGAGAGCACCCCCGAGCTCTTGGGCGACCATACCGCTGTCTGCATGAATAAAACGGAGCATGCGTGGTACACCGAGACACAGCTGCCGGTGATGGCATATGCACCACAGGCAAAGGGACTCTTCTCCAAGTTGATTGCAGGAGGAATGGCGGCATTAAACGAGAAGATCCTCAGCCGTTTCGCTAGCGAGCGCAACCTCGCCCTGGCGCCCAAGGTTGCAGCGATCGCCACCGAGCGAGGGGTCGATCCAGCTGCGGTGGTGTTGGCGTACCTGACGAGCCAAAAGAACCCGACCATCGCCATCGCTGGCGCCAGTCGGGTTGAACAGTTAGTGGCAGCGCTCAGTGCAGCAGATCTGCAGCTGAGCGCCGAAGAGCTCGCCTCACTCAGCTGACAATATAGCTGTTGAGCAGATTGTTCAGATACTCCTGCTTTCCGCTACGGGTGACGATCTTTGCAGACCTTCCAAGCTCTGCAAGCTCGCTGAGATCCATCTTTCCATCGGCAAACTGCTTGCCTGCTCCTGTATCAAAGGAGCTATACCGCTCTTTGATGAAGGAGGAGAAGAGTCCCTCGTCGATGATCCGCTGGGCAATTTCTAATCCCAGAGCAAAGCTATCCATACCTCCGATATGTCCGATGAAGAGATCCTCATCGTCGGTTGAGTTGCGTCGGCGCTTCGCATCGAAGTTCAACCCACCGGTGCCAAGGCCTCCTGCATTGAGGATCACCAACATCGCTTGGGTGGTATCGTAGAGGTTGGTGGGGAACTCATCGGTATCCCAGCCGTTGAAGGGATCGCCCTGGTTTGCGTCCACCGAACCGAGCAGCCCTTGGTCCACACAGACCTGTAGGTCATGGGCGAAGGAGTGGCCCGCTAAGGTGGCGTGGTTCCCTTCGACATTACACTTAAAGTCCCCATCCAAGCCCCAGCGCTGCAGGAAGGCGATCGTTGTTGCAGCATCGTAATCATACTGATGCTTGGTGGGCTCCATCGGCTTGGGCTCGATGAGGAAAGTTCCCTTGAACCCGATCGATCGTCCGTAATCCCGTGCCATCATCAAGAACCTTGCAAGGTGCTCCTGCTCACGCTTCATATCGGTGTTCAAGAGGCTCATATACCCCTCTCTTCCACCCCAGAAGACGTAGTTCTCCCCTCCAAGCTTCACATTGACATCGAGGCAGGCCTTCACCTGCAGCGCTGCACGGCTGACCACGGCAAAGTCCGGGTTGGTCGCAGCGCCATTCATATAGCGACGGTGCGTGAAGACGTTTGCAGTATTCCACAGCAGCTTGACCCCACTCTCCTTCTGCCGTGCTAAGAGCTCGTCAGCGATTGCGTGGTACGCCTTCTCATACTCATCTGGGTCCTCAAAGTCAGGAGCTACGTCGGCGTCATGGAAGCAGTAGTACGGAGCGCCGAGCTTGGTAAACACCTCGAAGGCTGCATCGCTCTTTGCCACCGCATGGGCGAAGGGATCCTTTTGAGCAAAGGGGAACTCGATCGTCGGTCCGCCGAAGGGATCGTTCCCATCAGCGCAGAAGGAGTGCCAGTAGGCGATGGCGAAGCGCAGATGCTCCTCCATCGTCTTCTCTCCAATCATCTTGTCCTTATCGTAGTGCTTAAAAGCAAGTGGATTTCTGCTCTCCTTGCCTTCATATTGGATCTTTTTTACGCCGGGAAAATACTCTTTTTCTCCTACAAAATAACTCATAGTTACCTCCAAGTTTATCTAAAGAGAGGCGTCATCGCCTCACTGTATGCACAGTACCGTGCATAGGCTTTCTCATACTCCGATGCACGCTCTTTGTCGGGGGTGTGTGCTTTGCTCTCATCAAAGCGGACATGCTCTTCAGCCACCGCCTCAATGCTCCCCCCGCCACTGGCCCAGAGCCCTTGCAGCGCCACTCCAAAGGCAGCGCTCTCAGCAACAGCTGGGACTACCAACGGTAAGCCCATCACATCACAGGCGATCTGCCGCCAGATTTCACTCTTCGCCCCTCCGCCGGTGAGGATGATACGTTTGGGCGAAAATCCAAGCTCGATGAACGCCTCCAACCCTGAGCGCATCGCATAGACCGAACTCTCCAAGGCAGCTCGAGCGATGTTTGCTACCGCCATATTACCCAGGTCCAAACCCGCGATAACCCCCTTGCCGTTGGGCAAGTTCGGCACCCGCTCCCCGGTGAAGTACGGGAGCATCGTGACCCCTGCCGCTCCTACCGGTGCGGTCGCAGCGCTGGCATCGAGCGCTTTGACATCGTAGCCGAAGAGGGAACGAATCGCCTCGGTGGTGATCGTACAGTTCATCGTGCAGAGCAGCGGCAGATACCCCCCGGTGGATGAACAGAAGGCCGCTAGGCGCCCTTTTTCATCGGCGATGACCGTATCGCTATACCCAAAGAGCGTACCGCTGGTACCCATGCTCATCACCAGATCTCCTGCCGAAACGCATCCGACCCCGATCGCAGCAGCCATATTATCCCCAGCGCCGCTGGAGATTGGGATTCCCTCGGGGATTCCTAGCTCCTTGGCAGCCTGGGCGCTGACCCGCCCTCCGATAGTATCCGCTTCGATCAACGGCGGTAGCATCCCAAAGAGGTCCTTCTTCTCATCGACTGCCTGCAAGGCCTCCTGTGACCACTGCCGCTTGCGCACATCCATGAAGGCGGTGCCTGAAGCGTCCCCATACTCAGCCCAGTAGGACCCACTGAGGTAGTAGTTGATGTAGTCATGGGGCAGCAGGATATGAGCGAGCTGCTCATATGCCTCTTTTCGGTGGCGTTTGAGGTGGAGCACCTTCGCCAGCGTATAGCCGGGGAGAATCGGGTTGCCCAAGAGATCGAACACCGCCTCCTCTCCACCGAGGCGCTTGGTGAGGATGGCGCACTCTTCTGCTGTTGCGGTATCGTTCCAGAGCTTCACCGGAGCGAGCACCCTCCCATCCTTACCCACCGGTACAAAGCCGTGCTGCTGGGCGCTGACACCGATTGCCACCGCCCGCTGTTTGACCGTATCGCTGATCTGAGAAAAGCAGTCGCGGATTGCATCGAGGTACCAGTGCGCCTCTTGCTCGCTGGTCCCATCCTCTCGTTGTATGATAGCATGCGGCGAGCTCACGGTAGTGAGCACCTCACAGCGCTCGCTATCATAGGCGATAACCTTTGTCGATTGTGTTCCTGTATCGATTCCTAATACTATGCCCATCGTATGCCTCCTTCTTTCTTAAGTTTGCCACAGCAAGGAGGTATTACCATAGACAAGAGTGGCTATTCATATGTATTATTGACTTATGAGATTCTTGGATGCCGTCTTTGTCTTTCAGATGCACGAAAAAGAACAGCTGCTTTGGCATCAGCGGGTACACGCCCATGGTGCTAGTCAGTGTGAGGTTCACTATTTCGTCGACGGCAGTGGCACTTTCACCAACGCAAGACGCCGCTACCAGATCCGCCCTGGCTCCCTCTTTGTCACTTCCCAAGAGACGGTCCACGCGATCGAAGCGAACAAGGATGATCCCTTGACCTACTATGCGATCCTCTTCTCTTGGGAGGAGGGGGCGGAGCTTATCGCATCGCTGCAAGAGAAGCACCCCTTTGTAATCGGGACCAACTGGCGATTCTTCTTTGAAGAGATCCGTGATAAGGGCTTACAGCCCAACCTGCAACTGCAGCTCAGTGCCACCCATCAGCTGCTGAGCCTCCTCTATGCACTGGCAGCAAATACCAACGTCACCGAGCAGTGGCGGGGGGATCATCGCCTTGAACGGGCGATTCACTATATGCAGGAGCACCTCTTCTGTCCCATCACCTTGGAGGAGGTTGCTGCCCATGTGGGGCTCAACCGCTCCTACTTTGTGCGGCTTTTCAAGACCAAGATGAACACCACCCCGATGCGCTACTACAATGCCCTGAGGATGGAAGCGGCCCGTGCCTTTCTTACCAGCACCGATCTCTCCATCAAGGAGATCGCAGAGAAGCTGCAGTTCTGCTCCGAGTTTCACTTCTCAAAACGTTTCAAGGAGACAAGTGGACATAGCCCCTCCTCCTATCGAAACACCCATTTGCAGCGTATCGGGGGCAGATAGTTCGAACAATTACGCTTACGTCAGAGGTACCCGCTTGCACCAGCACTGTCTTTTGTCAGAGCAGTAGTGACATTTCTGGGTCGTTATACAAAACAGCAAATACGATGGGTCAAACGAACATTTCTACTGTCAGAAGCAAATCAACTGAGGCTAAAGATTGGTATATTCTAATGTGAGATGTTAGAAGTTTCGGAAAATACTTCGTACATCTTACAACATATGTCAACTGCAACTCCTTGCACCATAATAATTTATAAAACTTTTCCTTGACAGCTTCTTACATCCAACATAACCTATACATGCAGGATGAGAAGGGGGAACGGATGAAGAAGCAGATAGTATGTCTTTTGGTACTGTTGCTAGTCTTAGGACTCAGTTTCCCCCTGCTCGCACAGCAAATAACAGTGGGAGAAACGGTGGTGCTCTACTTGAAGGGATATATCCCTCCCAGTACATCGATCACTGTCTCCGGTCAAGAGCTGGTCATCGACTCAAACGCCGATGACTTCACCTACACCGTCACAGAGTATGGAGAGACACAGCTGTTGAATGTTGTCGCTAGATAGATCGCTGAGCGTGTTCGGACAAACCGCTTGCACAGATTGAGGCCAGTGCTTGGCAACAGGCACTGGCTTCCTTTAGGTATAGACCTCTTTGGCGAAGGGTATCGATGCCATGGCACCCGGACGGCTGACGGTGATGCTCGCAGCACGAGTCGCCCAATAGAGACTATCAGCTACTGTATCCCCCCGTCCAAGGCTGGCGAGGAAGTATCCGATGAAGGTATCCCCTGCTGCGGTGGTATCGACCACAGCGACCGGATGGATCGGCTGATGGAGCACGGAGGTACCATCGCTATAGTAGGAACCCCCCTCGCCGACGGTCAACAGGATCTCAGAGTCC
>DASRNL010000095.1:0-2961 GCA_035647415.1 Sphaerochaeta sp.
GGAAGGAACCAACAACTTGATAAAGACCATCCGCAGGCAAGCCTATGGATTCAGAGATACGGAATATTTCTTTCTAAAGATAAAGGAAGCAACCAGTAGGCCTAAGCAAAATTACAAATCCCACAAGTTTCTGAGTTGAGCCAAAAAAACCCCCAGGGAAAAGGAGGTTAAACCCTGGGGGAACAAAAGGAGGTTAGAAAAAATCCGATTTTATTGCCGCCTATTAGGAGGTAAGCAGCATGTCGTTCTCTTTCTGAAACAGACACTACGAAAATTTGAAAAAAACGTCAAGCAGTTTTTCAACTTTTCTTAATAAATTTCACTCCTTGTTTATTTGCCTGTTTCAAGTTAGCAAAATACTTCTACGATTCTCTAATTTCTCACATGGTCGTGTCGTTTTTCATCGAGTAAGGCTGTCGGGTATTCTCCAACACATCCCGCCAAAGTGCTCCGGTGAGATCGACATGGTTGCGTTTTGAGACAGCAACCTTTATCGGCAGATGGACAAATCTGTTGTGCAGCTGCCCAATTAAGATTTGGGTTTTTCCCGCCATCGCCGCATGCACTGCATGCGCCCCAAGGCGTGCACAGTAGATCGAGTCATAGGAGTCTGCTGGAGAGGAGCGGATAATATACGATGGATCGATGTACTTGAGGTTTACCTCAATCCCTTCTTTCTTAAAGTACTCGGTGATCTTGTCCTTGAGGAAGATACCGATGTCGTGGAAGCGTACATTCCCAGAGGCATCGGTCTTTCCAGAGGGAGGCAGAAGCTCCTGCCCTGCTCCCTCGCTGACAAGCACCACCGCGTGGCCGCGGTTGAGGATCCGCTTCTTCAAGTGGGTGAGCAATCCATTGGGGCCATCGAGGTCAAAGGGGTTCTCCGGAATCAAGCAGAAGTTCACATCGCTCTGTGCCAAGGAGGTGTTGGCAGCGATGAAGCCCGCTTCGCGTCCCATGACCTTCACCAAGCCGATACCGTTAATCGAGTTGCGCGCTTCGACGTGGGCGCCTCGGACCACCGGAACCGCCATCTGTACTGCAGTATCAACACCGAAGGAGGCTTGAATCAGCGATAGATCGTTGTCGATCGTTTTGGGGATACCGATAATCGATATCTTCAGTCCACGCTTCTTCACCTCTTCATAGATATCCCAGGCGCCGCGCAGCGTTCCATCGCCGCCGATGGTCACCAGGATATTGATGTTCATCCGCATCAGAGAGTCGACAATTTCCTCAACCTTCTTGCCCCCTCCGCGAGAGGATCCGAGGATTGTGCCGCCCTTCTCTTGGATATCATCCACAAGTTCGGGATCGAGGGGGATTACCGGCCATGGGCTGTCCTTGAGCAAGCCCTGATAGCCGTACTGGATGCCGCTGATTCTGCGCACCCCGTAGCGGTACCAGAAGCAGCGCACCACCGCCCGGATGACGTTGTTAAGACCAGGGCAGATTCCGCCACAGGTGGCGATCGCAGCGTGGGTGTGTGCAGGATTGAAGTAGATCTTCTCCCGAGGACCTGCTAGTTCAAGCATCTCCTCGTTCCGAGGTACTGGGTGGCCATCTTCATCGATATCGGTGTCGATACCAAAGAGGATATGGTCATCATCGCTGACGTAGGCAGCCTGTCCATTATCCTGGTTGGTGCTCATGAGAATCGGGTTGGCAATCGTCGCCTCCCCTAGGTTCGCAATGGTAAAATCCATCTTTTCGCTACTCATCCCTCTTCCTCCTCTGCTTCTGTATCATAGCGGTCGATCAGCTCTGCTGCTGCTGTCAAAAAGCGAGCATAGGGGGCCTCGACCGCCCTCTTGGCTTCTTTATCAAAGATACGATACGCCTCGATAAACTGGGCGCCAAACTCTGTTACGGTCGCTCCGCCGCGCTCTGAGCCGCCCTTGCGGCGGTGTAGGACCGCCATTCCGAGCTGCTCTTCGAGGTTTTGGACCATCCCTAAGGCTTTGGTATAGGAGATACCGAGGCTCATCGCTGCTTTACGCAGCGACCCGTGCTCAGCTACTCGCTCTAGCAGCCACAGCACTCCGATCCCCATATACTTCTCCCCCTCCTCATCGGTGAGGTAGAGCTTTACTTTTAATTCCATATCTCTCCTGCCGCCTGATAGATACAATCGATTAGTTCTTCAATCATATCACACTCCACCGAGCAATAGGCGACACGTAAGGTAACATCTGCAATATTTATGCACCCGATCTGATACCGATCGAGCAGGTAGGTACGGAGCTCTTCAGCACTGCCGGCGGTGGCGAAGGACATGAAGTAGCCACTGTTAAAGGGCCGAGGCACCAAGAGGGTGTTGTCTTCATACTTGATCAGCGCCCGCTTCACCTCACGGTAGCGGTTCTGCATCTCAACGAAGACCGCCTCCTTATCCGCTTCATAGGACTTTCCCCTCTCCATCGCCCAGAGCAAGAGGGACTGGCCGGGCTTGTCACAGTTGCTGACGCTAACGCGGATCGCTCCGAGGGTCCGTTTGATCAAGGCATCGAGGTGTGCGTCGTCAAAAGCTTTGCTGCCGTAGGTGAGAAAGCCGATCCTAAATCCCCAGACCAGATCCTCTTTGGTCGCCGCATCACACTTGATCGCAAAGATGTTCTCATGCGCATCACAGAGGGCGGCAAAGATACTCTCGCGAGCGACCTCCTCCTCAAAGAAGAGGCCAAAGTACGCGTCGTCGGTGATGACCAACAGGTGGTACCCATCATCTGCAAATTCGATGAGGGTATCCACCATAGCACCCATCTCCTTTTCGGTGGGGGTATAGCCGGTGGGGTTGTTGGGAAAGTTTAAGAGCAGACGGATCTCTTTGGTTCCGCTGCTAAGAATGGCCTCTTTCAGCCCTGCGACGTTGAAGAGTCCTGCATCGGTGTAAAAATCAAAGGTGAGCACCCGCCCCCCTGCTTGGTGGGCGAAGATCAGCTCATAGTTATCCCAGGCAAG
>DASRNL010000096.1:0-28463 GCA_035647415.1 Sphaerochaeta sp.
GGCCTAGGCCCAGTAGGCCTTGCCGCCTTGATGCTCGCCAAAGCGATGGGCGCCAATATGCTCATCGGTATTGAGACCAACGCAGACCGCATCCAGCTCGCCAAGGATCTGAACCTCGTCGATCATGTCTTTGTCGCAAGCGATAAGAACGTCGAAGAGGTGCGAGCAGTGACCGGAGGACACGGCGTTGAGCGTGCCTTCGACTGTTCAGCGAGCGACCCTGGCCGCGCTACGGCGATCCGAGCGACCCGCAAATGGGGAAAGATCGCCCTCGTCGGTGAAGGCGGGTCGGTGACCTTCAACCCCAGTGAGGATATGCTGCACGACCAGAAGACCATCTACGGTAGCTGGGTTACCAGCATCTGGAAGATGGAGGACCTGGTGGAGAAGTTGGTGCACTGGGGTATCCATCCAGAGGATCTCATCACCCACCGCTTCAGCCTCGATGAGGCGGATAAGGCGTATGAACTGATGGCAAGCGGTGATTGTGGAAAGGTAGCGGTCTGTTTCGACGAAGAGCTGCCTAGCTAAACTCTTTCTCAAAGCGGGGCGGATGGCTGAGGTGTTCCTCTGCATCCGCTCTGCCATTTGCCATCACCACCGTCGTCGGCTTGAAGACCTGGGTCGAAGGGAAGTCCTCGGTGTCCCCTTCGAGGCGACGGGTCAAGAGCAGCACCGCACTGTTGGCCATCTCTTCGATTGGCTGAGCGGCAGCATAGCGACAGTACCGCAAGAGCGGCGCATAGTAGAGGTAGTCAAAGGCGGCGAAAACGATCTCTCTTCGCACCTCCGGCGGCGCATGGCTGGTAAGGTAGAGGGTCGCCCCGATATGTACCATATCGTTGACAACAAAGAAGGCATTGGGATAATCGGGGAGGCTCAAGGCCTGCTCCATCAGCGTATAGCCGCTCTTCATCGTCATCCCCCGGTGGAGGACAAAGCGCGGATCGACGCTGAGGTCGTTGCTCTTCAGCGCATCGACAAAGCCCCGATATCGCTCAACCGAGGTGTGGACGTGGGGATCACCACCGAGAAAGCCGATCCGCGTGCGCCCTTCGGCGATCAGGGCGTTGGTGATTTCAAAGGCGCTCTGGTAGTTATCACTGATCACCACATCCCGCTGTAGGCCCGAGATCTTTCGGTCGAGCATCACCAGCGGAACCGTCGAGTCAGCGAAGTGGTCACCGACATCGCTGACTGGTACCACCACCAGGCCATCGACACTTCGCTCTAAGAGGAAGGCGAACTTTCGCTGCTCCTCCTCGATGGAGTTCTCAGAGCTACAGACCAACAGAGCATACCCCTTAGGTGAGAGCAGCTGCTCCAGCTGCTCGACAATCTGGGTGAAGAAGTTGTTGGAAATCTCTGGCAAGAGGACTCCGATTGACTTGGTCTTTGCAAGCTTGAGCGAACGCGCTACTGCGTTGGGTTGGTAGTTGAGCAATGCAACTGCATCGAGGACTTTCTGCTGGGTATCGGGGTTCACTACCCCGAGGTTGTTCAGCACACGGCTGACAGTAGCGATCGAGACACCCGCAAGTTTTGCAACATCTTTGATCGTGGGGGTCTTCTTACGCTTGTTGGCCATGACGAAACTCCTCCTTGAGAGCCACCGCAGAAAGGTTGTACAAGAGCTACGGGGGCAGCTCTTGTATCTTCACATCACAGAGGGTAATTGTCAATCAAAATGTAAACGTTTACAACCTGCAGGGCTTCCCGCTCACCGGTACAACCCCTATTTTCTTACGCTTTTGGGAGAAAAACCTTCACCGCTTGAGCGCTACGGATCAGATCTCTACCCGCCTGGAGGTCTGCCACCTCACCGGTAGCAATCGCCTGGGTCATCAGGTTCCCTAAAGCGGTCGCTTCTACCGGGCCTGCAGAGACGCTAAGGCCGGTCGCATCGGCGGTCCACTGGTTCAGAATTTCATTCTGACAGCCCCCTCCGATGATATGCAGCGAATCAAAGCGCTCGTCGAGGACCTCCTCTAGGTCTTCAATCGCCTCTTTGTATGCTTGGGCAAGACCACGGTAGATCGCTACCATATACTCCCCCTTGCTCTTCGGCGGCTCGATCTTGTGCTCGGTACACCAAGCTTTGATCCGGTCGACCATCAAATTATCGTAGGTGTTGGGTTTGAGGAAGAGTAAATCATTTACATCGATCGCACCCTGGTAGGCGCTTTCCTCGATAGTCTCTGCATCGAGCTCCTTCCAGCTGATCTTCACCCCCTCTTCGTGCTCCCAATGCCGGACGCACTCCTGCTGAATCCACATCCCCATGATGTTCTTCAGGAAGCGGATCTTTCCACTGGTGGCCACCTCGTTGGTGAAACCACTCTCTAAAGCACGCTGGTCGGTCAAGGGGGCATCCACTTCAACTCCGAGCAAGGACCAAGTCCCGCTGGAGAGGTACAGTGGCGTGGTTCCCGCTTCCGCTGGGACTGCTGCCACGGCGCTCGCCGTATCGTGCGCTCCGCTGGCGATCACCACCACCTCCTTGGGTGAGCCCACCTGGTGGGCGACCCCGCTCTCCAGGGTACCAAGCACTGTGCCACTGTCGACAATCTCGCCAAAGAGAGAGCGGTCGAAGCCCATCCGATCGATGAGCTCCCACGCCCAATCGCCGGTGCGCGGATCATACAGCTGGGTGGTCGAAGCGTGGGTACGCTCGTTCTTCATCACCCCGGTCAGCCAGTAGGCCAAAAGATCAGGGAGACCAAGGTAGTGGGCCGCAGCAGCGAGACTCTTAGGACGATCTCGCTGCATCGCAGCCAACTGATAGAGGGTATTGAAGCTCTGGAAGGCGATCCCAGTCTGCTCATAGACCCACGCTTTTCCGCCCAGACTCTCACTGACTGTCTCGATGAGACCGTCGGTGCGACCATCGCGGTAGTGGTAGCAGAACGAGACCGGAGCGCCTCCTTCATCGACAAGCACATAGTCCACCCCCCAGCTATCAATCCCGATCGAGACAATCTCGTCGCCGTAGCGCTCAAAGGCGCGCTGCAGCCCGATTTTGATCTGAGCAAAGATCTCTTGGATGTTCCAGTAGAACTCTCCGAGGAGCTGATCGTTTACCGTGACAAAGCGGTGGACGACCTCAAACTCCCGCAGATCTCCCACGAGTACCCTCCCATTGGAGGCTCCTAGGTCAATGGCTATGTGCTTCTTCATACTTACTCCTTGATTCGATCCTTACAGTGCTCCAAGAGGTACGCTTCAGCCTCTGGGTTCCACAGTCCATCATGCTTCTCTACCAGAGCGGCGAGTTCAGCGTAGACAGGGTTCTCTTTTCCTTTCTCCGCTAGGTCAGCCAAGGCGACCAAGGGGAAGTCCAGATGGGTGTAGATGATCTTCTTTGAGCCGGGGATGTTCGGCAGGTTGTAGACGGTGTCAGCAACTGCGGAGAGACCGCCGATGTGGGTGACTAGGCCAGCTGGGTTGAGCCGTCCCTGCTCCATCAAGGTCAGCGACTCGCGGATATCGTCGGTGTTACCACCGCTGGTTCCCACAATGTGGGTGGAGGCGTAGTGGACATTGTAGAAGTTCAAGCACGCTGTAAAGTCGGTGCGCTCCGGGCCTGCGAAAAAGTTTAGGCAGCCATCGCGGCCGAGGATAGCATCCGCCTGCTCGATCAGCGCCTTCACCGGCGCCATGACCAGCACATCATCGTATCCTTCACCGTCGGTGAGCGCGAGCAGAGAGGCTACTGGATCCTCACAGCTTGCGGTGTTGAGGTAGTGCAGCTCAACGTCATTCTTCTTTGCGGCCTCTTTGGTATAGAGCATCGCTGCGCGGTCCAGGCGGTCCTGGTCGATATCGGTGACCACGATGCGCCCTGCTCGCCGATCTGGGTTGTTGATCGCATAGTCGATCGCTGCCAAGCCCATCGGACCTGCTCCTGCTAAAATTGCCAGGTTCCCCCCTTCGATGATCCCCATATGATGGACATAGCTGCCGCCCTTGGTGTGATACATCGCATGGTAGGTACCCACGACACAGCTCACCGGCTCGGCGAGGGCGCCGAGGAAGTAGCTCTCCCCGTGGTAGGGAAGCAGTGCGTCGACCTCCATCACCTCACTGGGAAGGATGATGTAGGTGGCGTTTCCACCGGTGTAGGGATAGGAGTAGCCAGGTGCATCCAAGCTGCCCTTATAGTTCAATGCGGGCTGGATGGTGAACTTCATCCCTTCTTCGTAGCGGTCCTTCCATTTCGATCCAACCTCTAGGATTTCACCACAGAGTTCGTGGCCGAGGATGATCGGGTTGGTGTCGATATCTTTGGGAATACGCTTATGCGCAGGTCCCTGTTCGACTGCCTTGAAGTCGCTCATACAGATCGAGTTGACGAGGATCTTTGCTAGAATCTCATCATCCTTAATTTTGGGTAGCTCAAACTCTTCGAGCCGCAGATCTCTTGCTCCGTAGAGGCGTACTGCACGTGTTTTCATATGTTTCTCCTAACTCAACATGACTTGACCACCGGTCACCGGGACCGCCTGGCCTGTCTCATAGGTTTGTTCGACTATGTAGAGGATCGCCTTCATGACGTCTTCGGTATCACAACCGCGACCCATGGGGACCTTTGATTCATAGGACCGTCTCACATCTTCCACTGTTTTAGCTCCGGGGACCTTCCCTGCTGCGAGGTACTGTACAAAGAGTCCCTGCTTCGGGTCGGACCAGAGCGGACCGTCGAGGAAGTTTCCTGGACAGACAGCGTTCACTTTAATATTGTCTTCGATCAGCTCCAGCGCAAAGCTCTGGGTGAGACCGATGGTACCAAACTTCGCCCCAGCGTACGCTCCATTCTTATTGGAGCCTTCGAGGCCACTCTTGCTGGAGATGGTGATGATATCGCTGTAGTAGCTACCGTTGGGCATATTCTGTAGCGCCATCACCTGTGCAGCAAACTTGGTACAGATGAAAAATCCGGTGTAGTCGACGTCGGTGACGAACTGAAAGTCTGAGAGAGTCATCGTCTTCACCGAACCGGAGCGTAGCACTCCGGCGTTGGAGATGAAGAGATCCACCCCTCCGCTCTCAGCGACTACCGTCTGCATCATCGCTTGCACCGAGTCTTCGCTGGTGACATCGACTGCCACCGCTTTGGCGACGGTGATGCACGCTTCAAAGTTCAGCTCAGCTGCCAGCTGCTCTGCCCCTTCGAGGTTGCGGTCTGCGATCCACACCAGCGCTCCGTGTTCGACAAGCGAGCGGACCATCCCCTCTCCGAAGCCTTGGGCTCCGCCGGTGACGATCACCACTTTATCTCGCACCACATCGTCGCGGTTCCAGGTGGGGGGCAATCCAACGACCATACTCACCCCGGTCGCCCGGACTGCTTCATCGTAGTTGGTTCCCAATCCAAACTGCAGATCTGATCCTCTAAAGCCAACGACCGCTGGCCAGAGACGGTTCTTCTGGGTGTACTCGGCAAAGGAGGCGCGCCACTGGGCGACCTTCTCGGTGATCGAGTCCCCTGCCGTAACCCCTGTAAGCTCTAGATCGACCGCTTTACCACTGCTCTGACGGACGATCAGACCTTGCTTTCCATCGAAGGTCAGTCCGCGCAGCAGCGGGGCTATTTCAAAGCGTAGATTCTCGGTAAAGGTGCTCATAGGTCCTCCTTCTCCCACAGCGAGAGCGCCTCACCCTCGCCGGTGGGGTCGAGCGCTCGTCCAATCGCCGCATAGCGGGCGATCCTGCCGGCAAGCGCAAGGGTAGCAAGTGGGTTCTCACTGCTGAAGAGCCCATACTCAAGCCCATGAGCGCTGAGCTTCTCATGGGCGACCAGCGCCCAGGCAGCATCGACGAGGTGGCGTGCCTCAGCGCTGAGGAGCTCTGGGCAGTTCATCGACTGTCGACTGCTGTTGATATCGACTCCACTGATCTCCATCAGGCCCCGCTCTTGGGCAAGGCGCTGCAGGCGGGCCATCTGCTCGCCCGTATTGCGCGGGGGCATATAGGTGACCGCCTTGAAGCCGATCTCCACCAAGAGATCGAGCAGCTGATCTAAGAATGCATCTTCGAATTGCTCCGCCTTCTTATCACCGGTGGGACTCTCTGCTACATCGCCGAGATAGGCGTAGGCAGGGATCGCACCGATGCTATTGGCAAAGGCGACGACCTCGTAGACATCGAGGCACTCCTCTTTGGTCGGTTGGATAAAGAACCGATCGAGGAAGTTGCCCTTATAGAGGCCTAGCAGGTCGTAGACGTAGTGGGGGTTCTTAGGATCTGAGAGCCGCTTCAGGATAGTCCCGGCGAGCGGGATCTCCAAGGTCTCGGTGAGGAAGGCGATCAAGCGCTCCCCTTTGCCGTACATCTTGATCGTCTCTTCTGCCATCGCGTAGAGGATGTGTCGCTCGGTCACCGAGCCACCATCGCTATAGCGAGAGAGCGGAAGCACATCCCGGTCGAAGTCCAGGTCAAAGCCATACTCGCCGACAAGGGTCATCAAAGCAGCAACTTGAGCGCGGTTGCGCTCGTTGCGTACCTCGACCACCGGCTTGAGGAAGGCGGCGACTTCGGCGATCTTCTGCTTGGGCACCCCGTGGATGCACATATAGACGATCCCTTCGCTGTCGGGGTTGTTGATCTTCCGATCCCCCAAGGGGGTATCCAAGAAGCTCACCCGCACCTCAAAGCCTACGGTGGTGGCGATGCCCAGCAGTTTTCCTGCCTCCAGCATCTCGTTCGCTGCAGCGATTGAGTCATGGTCGATCGATCCGACAATCCCCAAGCCTGCCTTCAGCGCTGCCCACGCAGCGGCAGCCGGCTCATAGGGGCTGAAGGAGTAGGTGGTGTGGACGTGGTTGTTCACCTCCTCACTTACCACCCGCTCGATCGATCCATCAGCGATCGCCTCTCCGAGCGCCTTCGCTGCTCGGAGGCGCTCCCCGGCGGTACGACTGTTGATCGCTGCTTCGTAGTGTACTAGCTGCTTCACTTATACCCCCTTACCACTGGAACGATTGAACTCACCGTCGGTGTAGTTGTAGGTCGGTACATAGCCGTCGATCGGCAGAATCTGCTCGTGGATCGCATCGACTACGTCACGACCCTGGGCGAAGAAGACCTCCTCCAGCTCTGCAGGTGGGGTGATCCAGTTCTTCGATCCGACGACTACGATCGGTCCATCGAGGTAGTCGAAGGCGAGTCGGCTGAGGTTGCTCGCCACCGTATGCAGGTAGCTACCGCGCTCAGAGCTGTCGGTGACCATCACACAGCGGCCGGTCTTCTTGATGCTTGCAACCAGGGTCTCATACTTCAGCGGGTTGATCCATCTGAGGTCGATCACCTCGGCACTAAGGCCGTGTTCTGCAAGGATTTTTGCTGCATCGATGGCGGTGTAGAGGGAGGGCCCTAAGGTGATCAGCGTCACATCGTCACCCTCACGCTTGACGGCAGGCTCCCCTTCTGGGATTTCGTAGTACCCTTCAGGGACTCCGTCCTTCTCAAACATCTCGCCGATGCCGTAGAGCTTCTGACTCTCAAAGAAGACCACCGGGTCGGTGCCACGGAGGGCGTAGTTGAGCATCCCCTTCACATCGTAGGGGGTTGCCGGGTACATCGCCTTGAGCCCGGGGACCGAGGCGACCATCGAGGTCCACTCCTGCGAGTGCTGTGCGCCGTACTTGTTTCCTACGGAGACCCTCAGGACCAAGGGCATCTTCAGAATACCTGCGCTCATCGACTGCCACTTGGGCATCTGGTTGAAGACCTCATCACCGGCACAGCCGAGGAAGTCACAGTACATCAGCTCCACGACCGCCCGTCCGCCAGCCATCGCATAGCCGACGCCGCTACCGACAATCGCAGCTTCGCTGATCGGCGAGTTGAAGAAACGTGATGGTGGAAGCAGCTCGGTAAGACCGCGGTAGGCGGCAAACGCACCACCCCAATCCCGGTGGTCCTCACCGTAGGCGACCATGGTGGGGTCGATGCTAAAACGGTGGACCATCGCTTCAAAGACTGCGTCTCGGTACTGGTACTGCCGTGCTGCCGGATACGGCTTGCCATGCTCATCGTAGGCATAGCGGTTACGGCGAGCGATCTGCTGGGTCCGCTGGTTCTCCTCGACGCTCTCTAAGAGGACCGGCTCAGCATCATCGAGCTTCTCAACCGAACCGTTGGAGAACATCACGCTCTCGATAAAGGGTCCATCGGCCATGGGGCTGAGGGTATCATCGACGGTGATCGCCAAGGTTTTGGCCATCTTCTCTTCGAGGATCTCATCGAACTCTTTGAGCTTGGTCTTGGTGACGAGCTTGTTCTTCAAAAGATACGCGCCGTACGCTTCGATCGGATCCTGGGCCTGGAAGGCATCGACCTCTTCCTTGGTGCGATAGGTCATCGCATCGCTAGGGCTATGGCCACTGTAGCGGTAGGTCAAGGTATCGAGGAAGGCAGGGCCTTCACCCTTGAGCAAGAGCGCCTTCTTGCGGTCAGTCGCATCGGCTACTGCCAGGGGGTTGAACCCGTCGACCCGCTCGGTGTGCATCGAGTGCTCGTTAATTCCCGCACCGACGCGGGCTGCCATCTGGTAGCCCATCGTCTCTCCGGAGGGCTGTCCACCCATCGCATAGAGGTTGTTGAAGGTGTTCAAGAGGAAGGGCGGGTAGCCAGGGTTATCCTCCCAGAGGGTCGTATACTGATCCATCGAGGAGAGGACTAAGGCCTCATAGACAGGACCACGGGCCAGAGCGCCATCGCCGATATTGGCGATGACGATACCAGGCTTGCGGTTGATCTTCTTATAGAGGGCTGCTCCTACGGCGATCGTTGCCGATCCGCCGACGATGGCGTTGTTGGGCATCGAGCCAAAGGGCTTGAAGAAGGTGTGCATCGAGCCACCGAGGCCTGCGTTAAAGCCGGTCTTCTTGGCGTAGATCTCTGCGAGTGCACCGTAGAGGACGAAGTTCTCTGCCAGATCGCGTACGGTGGAGCCGGAAAAATGCTTCTCGACGACCTTCAGCGCAGCGCCGTCCATATGCCCTTCCATGATTGCTAGTAGCTCATCATCGCTGAGCTGATAGATGGCACTGAGGCTCTTGGCGAAGATCTCGCCATGGGAGCGGTGGGAGCCGAAGATCTGGTCATCGACGCTGAGGGCCATCGCCTGGCCGACTGCAGCGCTCTCCTGACCGATTGAGAGGTGGGCAGGACCCATGTGGTTGAAGGAGATCCCCTTGTAGGCGCCCTCCTTCTTGATGGTGTCGAGCATCGTCTCAAACTTGCGGATCAGCAGCATATCGTAGTAGGCGCGCACCAGGCGCTCCTTCCCCCAACGCTTCTCCTCCTCCTTGAAGTTGGACTCATACTGGTTCACTGGAATCTCAGGAAGCGTGATACTCTGCTTCTCTCTGAGAGTTTTTGGGTCAAATGGTAAGCTTCGTGACATTGCTTAGGCTCCTTTCTTATAGACTCGCGTCAAGCTGAAAACATACTTCTTTGATCAGCTCATTTACACTTGGGTGAGGGAAGATTAACTCCTTCACGTCCTGTATGCGCAGCTCTGCTTCGATCAGCGCTGCTGCTCCCCAGATAATCTCGCTGCTGTAGCTGCCAAGCAGGTGGATGCCTAAGATGGCACCACTTGTTGCATCGGCGACGACACTGACCAGCCCTCCAGCTCGCTTGCCCTCTTCGGCGAGGAAGCGACCGCTGGCGCGCATCTGCGCAGTCTGGCTGAGCGTCTCATAGCCTGCAGCTTTGGCCTCTTTTTCGGTGAGGCCACAGCCTGCGAGCTCTGGGTTGGAGTAGACGACCGTGGGGATGGCGTTGTAGCGCATCCGCATCGCTTTGGTTCCAAAGATATTGGAGATTGCCACCTCGGCCATCCGTGAGGCGCTGTGCGCCAAGAGGGATTTGCCGTTACAGTCTCCGACGGCATAGACGGTGGGCAGGTTGGTCTGCATCCGCTCATTTACCACAATACCGCTATTCTCGATCGCCAAACCGAGGTGTTCGAGACCCTCGATATTGGGCCTGCGCCCAACGCTTAGCAGTACCGAGGCGGTGGCGAGCTCTTGGCGCTCACCCTTCTTATCGGTGTAGATCACCGAATCTTTGGTGATCTCCTCGACCTTGCTGCTGAGGTGGAAGGTCACCCCTTTCATCTCGCGCCTGAGGCGCTTGGAAAACTCAGCATCGGCCATCGGCAGAATTTCATCCATCATCTCAATGACGGTCACTTCGACGCCGATCATCGAGAAGAAGGAGGCAAACTCCACCCCAATCACCCCGCCGCCGATAATCACCATCGAAGCGGGAGCTTCGCTAAGGCTGAGGACCTCATCGCTGGTCATCACATGAGCAAGATCTGCTCCCGGGATCGGGGGGACTAGAGGCCGGCTGCCGGTGGCGAGGATCAGATAGTCGCCCTGATAGGTCGTATCCGCTACCTGCACAGTGTGTGCATCGAGGACCTTCGCTTCGCCGGTTACCACATCGACCTTTGCGCTCTTCATCAAGAATGCGATGCCATTGCGCAGAGTTGCTACCGTCTCATCCTTGTGAGCGGCTGCCACCGGGTAGTCAAAGGTAGCGCCTTCGACCGTCACGCCAAACTGCTGTGAGGCAGTTGCGCTCTGATAGCGCTTCGCTGCTGCAAGCAAACTCTTGGTGGGGATACAGCCTACGTTGGTACAGACACCACCGAGCTCCCCTTTTTCGATGAGCAAGACCCGCTTGCCCAAGGTTCCTGCCCGCTGCGCGGCGACATATCCGCCGGGGCCACTGCCGATAACAATCAAATCATAGCGTTTCATACCTACTCCTAAAGGGCTAACAAGAGATCAATCCTGGCGATATTGTCACTGAGGGTGCGCAAGAAACGGGCAGCCTCTGCCCCATCGACCGCCTGGTGATCCACGGTCAGCGAGAGGGAGATCTGATCGATAAACTCCACCGCTCCATCGGCGGCGGCCACTGGCCGCAGGACGATGGTTCCCACCCCGAGGATCGCTACCTCAGGGATATTCAAGACCGGGGAGAACCCTTCGATACCGAAGGCCCCGACATTGCTGACGGTGAAGGTAGAGCCAGTGAGCTCTTCAACAGTAGCTTTGCCTTCGCGGGCTTTGGTGATGAGCTCTTTGGACCCTTCAGAGAGCTGCCTGAGGCTCATCCTCTGGGCGCCGCGGAGCACCGGGACTAAGAGGCCGCGATCGGTGTCGGTGGCGATCCCTAAGTCGACGGAGGCAAACTCGCGGATCGTATCGCCTAAGAAGTGGGCGTTGTGAGAGGGGTATTCGGTGAGGGTCTTCGCTGCTGCATAGAGGATGAGGTCTCCGATGGTAATCCCCCCAAGACCAAGCTCGGCTCGGGCGCCCTTGAACTCAGAGCGAAGACGCTTCAGCGCTCGTGCGTCGGCGTAGGCGGTCATCGTAAACTGACAGGTCGTCTGCACCGACTCGAGCATACGTTCGGCGGTGATCTTCCTAATTCCTCGTACTGCGATATCGCGGTACGCTTCTGTGGGTGCTTCACTGAAGCGAGTCGAGGGGACGAGGTCCGCTGCGAGGACTCTGCCTCCGATACCGCTACCGGCAGCTGGGGCAGTGAGGCCTCCGCTGAGGGCAGCTTCACGGGCAACTGGAGAGAGGGGCTCACCGACTGCTGCGGTAACATCCCGTTCGATAATTCGTCCTTTGGGTCCGGTAGCACTGATCTCAGCAAGCGCCACACCCTGGGCTTGAGCTGTTGCACGAGCCCGTGGGCTGCTGCCCTGGGCGGCGGTCGCACTTACCGCTGGAGCTGCTGCTGCAGGTTCCTGCTTAGGTGCTGCCTGCTGTGGTAATGCTTTCTCGGGTGCCGCCGCTGCTGCGGGTGCTCCTTCAGGAAGTTCAAAGGACTCCCCTGCCTCGCCTACTACGGCGATCGGGAGCATCACCGGCACATCGTCTCCCTCTTCATAGAGCAGAGCGAGGATCACCCCGCTGGCGGTGGATTCGACATCGATAATCGACTTGTCGGTCTCTGCTGAACAGAGGATACTCCCTACCTCGACGCTATCGCCGACTCCTACCTTCCATTCAACGATAATACAGCTTTCGACTGTGTTGCCCTGTTTTGGCATAAGAACTTGCTCAGCCATCTTCTCTCTCCTCTACTCTGCAATAATTACCTCAACCCCCAACTCGGTCAGCTGGAGGTTCAGTTCTTTGGGAAAACCACTGTCGGTGACAATGGTATCTACTTCTGTTACTGGCATAATACGCACAAAGCCTCGGTTTCCGACCTTCGATGAGTCGACACAGAGGACCCGGTGGGTCGCTTGGGCGCACATCCGTTGTACAACCTGCGAGTTCTCCACCAAGCCGGTGGTCAGGCCATGCTCAAGGGTAAAGCCGTCGGTGCCGAAGAAGGTCGTTGAGACATGATAGTCTTCGATCTGCTCGATCGCAGCAGGTCCAACGAGCGCTTCGGCCTGGGGGCGATACTCGCCGCCGACCAAGGTTATGTGTAGGTGGGGGTTTGCCCGTGCATAGGGCAGAATCAGGGTGGAGTTGGTGACAATCTTCAAGCCCTGCATACCAAAGAGGTAGCGGGGGATCAACGAGCAGGTCGAGCCGTTGGTGATCATCACACAATCGTTCTCCTCGACCAAGGTCGCTGCAACCCGGGCGATCGCCTCTTTCTGGGCGGCGTTGGTGCCATCTCTAACTGAGGTCTGCGGCGAACTTGCAGCGAGCACCTTGCCGTGGCGACGGATTACCAGCCCCTTTGCATCTAAGTTACGTAGATCAGCACGGATGGTTACAGCAGAGACTCCCAGCTCTTCGCTGAGGCGGGTTACCGGATACTCTTCTCCGGTACGTAATCTCTGTAAGATCAGCTCCTCTCGGGGGGTTAAGGTGACCATTTCCTCCACTCCGCTTTCTTTTAGCTTTCGTAATGCTTTCGATTGTATTACATATCGATAAAACAATCAAGCAGAAGTGGCACGAGTTTTCAGTCCATGTGGAAGACTTCTACCAAGGGGATGGAGACTGGCTCATCGGTCTCATGGGTCTCCATCAGATCGGCCATATACGCCCACCACCTCTGGACAATCGGGTTCTCTCCGAGGTCCTGCGAGCCGCCTTCGCCGCGGTTTCGCTGTACGGCGAAGAGCTTGCCGGTCGCCTCTTCGTGGAAGATCGAGTAGTCGTAGACCCCACTCTCGCTTAGGAGCTCCTTGAGCTCTGGCCAGATTTCACGATGCCGCTTCTCATACTCGGCGGCACACCCTTCTTTCAACTGCATTACAAAGGCTTGTCGCATGCACTCACCTCTGGGCCTGTATCTTGAGCTTCCGGTTCGCCTTATAGAGATCCAATAAGCGCGGTAAGAGAACTGCAGTGAGCAAAAGCGAACCGATGACGATCGTCATCAAGGTGCCGCTGAGCTTGAGCAGGCCCATACCAAACTTCAGGTACCCGACGACGAGCGATCCGATGAAGACACCAAAGACACTCCCCCGCCCTCCGGTGATCGATACCCCACCGAGGACGACCAAGGTGATTATCTCCAGATCCCATCCGAGGGCGATGTTGGAGCGGACACTCAAAATCCTGCTGGCGAGCATCACCGCAGTGAGTCCACAGAAGAAGCCGGTGAGAGTGAAGTTGATAATCTTCATCAGCTTCACATTGATTCCGCTGAAGCGAGCAGCTTCGGCGCTGTTGCCGATCGCATAGAGGCGGCGGCCATAGGTGGTCTTATGGAGAATAAATGCAAAGACCAACATCAGGGCCAAGTAGATGACAAACTCGATCGGAATCACTGTACCGGGGATGTAGTTCTGCCCCAGCACCCCAAAGTTCTTGGGAAACGTGGTTCGTGCTTGGTCTCCAAGCATGCCGATAGAGATCCCACGGTAGATCGATTGTGTTGCCAAGGTGACAGCGATCGCTGGCATATCCAAGGCGGTAATCATCAGTCCGTTGAAGAACCCTGCAAGGGTGCCGACAGCAAGGGAGATGAGGATCAAGGTCGGAATCGAAGCTCCACCGGCGGCTGCTTGGCCGATCGCATACGCACAGAGGGCGATAATCGAAGCGATCGAGATATCGATATCCCCACACATGATGATGAAGATCATCGGCAGGGCCATAATCGCCTTCTCTGAGAACTGGAAGGTCGCGTTCATCAGGTTGAACCAATCAAGGAAGTACCGACTCTTGGCGTTGAAGAAGAAAAAGAGGGCGATAGCGATGAAGACGAGGATCACCTCCCACTGGGTAATCCACTCGACAAACCGATTGGAGAAGCTTTTTTCATCAATGAGGCGCTCTTGTGATACCAACTCTTGTTTCATCGTCACACCCTCCTCTCAGCAAGCATCCGCTGGTGTTTGCGTTTATCGGTGATAGTATTTAGCGCCAAGGCCAAGAGGATGACGAGGCCTTGGACGAAGGTCTGCCAGAAGACCGAAATATAGACCACCGGCAGCGCGTTGGTGAGCACCCCTAAAAAGAGGGTCCCCAGCGCAACACCGACAATCCCGCCGGCTCCTCCGGCGAAGTTCACCCCACCGAGCACACAGGCGGCAACCGCCTGCATCTCAAAACCGGTCGCCATCTCATTGACCGCACTGGCGTAGCGAGCGGTCCACAGCGCCCCGGCGATACCACAGAGGGTGCCGCTGATCAAGAAGACCACCACTCGGATCTTCTCCTCGCTGACCCCGACAAACTTCGCAGCGGTGGGGTTGCCACCGATGGCGTAGACTTCGCGCCCAGTTCGGGTGTTTTTGCTGAAGTAGTACATCAAGGCGATCACAAAGAAGGCGATCCAAAGCAGGTAGCTGATACCGAGAAATGATTTTCGTGGAAAGGCGATATAGTTCGGATGAAGCTCATGGGCAGTCACCCAGGTGTTCCCGCTGAGGACGAAGGTCAGCCCTCGGTAGATATTCACCGTGCCTAAGGTGGTGATAATCGGCGGAATCTTTCCATAGGCGACGAGGATACCGTTGAAGAGTCCCATAACAAAGCCGATGCCTAAGCCCATCACCAGCAACAGCACCGGACTTACCGTTGGGTACACCTCATTGAACATCCCGCATGCCATACCGCTGAAGGCGATAATCGAACCGACAGAGAGGTCGATACCGCCGCTTAAAATTACAAAGAACTGACCGACGGCAACAATCGCCAAGATAGCCATATCGTTGAGAATCCGATTGACGTTCGTCGGTGCTAAAAACTGCGGGCTACGGATGCTAATCGGTACCAACAGAATTACCAAGAGCACCATCAAAGTCAGCTCACGTCGTGCTAACGTTCGTCGAAGAAGCGAAAGTTCACCCTTCTTACCCATGGGACACCTCCTGCACATCAGAGGCGATTGCGTAGCGCATCACCGACTCTGCGGTGGAGTCTTTCGTATCTACTATTGCCATCTGTCGTCCTTCATGCATCACCAGGATGCGGTCAGTCATTCCTAATACTTCGGGCAGCTCGCTGGAGACGATGATAATCGCTACCCCTTGGGAGGCCATATCACAGATAAACTGGTGCACCGCTGCCTTGGTAGCGACATCGATACCCTTGGTCGGCTCATCGAGGATGAGGATCTTCGGGTTGGTGCCGATCCACTTGGCAAGGACCACCTTCTGCTGGTTTCCTCCCGAGAGGGTCTCAGCATCGACGTGATAGCCCGCTGCACGGATCTCCATCCGCTGCCCATGCTCCAAGGCGTACGCCTCTTCGGTCTTCTTGTGCGTCACAATCCCTCGGCGTGAGAGGGTGCGGATCACCGGCAAGCTGATATTGTGCTCAAGGTTCATCTGCAGCACCAAGCCTTGGCGCTGGCGGTCCTCAGGGACCAAGGCGACGCCACAGCGCATCGAGTCCACCGCCCCCTTGGGCATAAACTCTTCACCTGCTATATAGATGGTCCCTTCGCTTCTAGGATCGATACCAAAGATCGTGCGCATCACCTCGGTTCTGCCCGCCCCCACGAGGCCGAAGAAGCCGAGGATCTCCCCCTCATGGAGGCTGAAGGAGATATCACGGAAGGCGCCGAGCTGTCCAAGATTTTCGACCCGGAGGATCTCCTTGCCCCAGGCGGGGGTGTGTTCAGGATAGAGCTGGTTGACCGAGCGACCGATCATCATGCGGATGATCTCGTCACTGGTGCTCTCATCGATGCGCCCCTCTCCAATATATTGTCCGTCACGATAGACGGTGTAGTAGTCACAGATTTCAAAGATCTCAGCAAACTTGTGTGAGATAAAGAGAATCGCTTTGCCGCTCTCTTTCAAGGAGCGTACAATGCGAAAGAGGTCTTCGGTTTCACGCTCAGTCAGCGCGCTGGTCGGCTCATCCATGATGACGAGCTTTGAGTCAATCGAGAGCGCCTTGGTAATCTCCACCATATGGCGCTTGGCGGTGCTGAGGTTCTTCACCAGGGTGTCAGGATCGATATCCAGCTGCATCCGCTCCAAAAGCGCTTGGGTCTCCTTGCGCATCTGCTTCCAATCCAACTTCTTTGTCTTTGGATGGCGGAGGTGGTGCCCCATGAAGATATTCTCAGTGACACTGAGTTCGGGGAACATCGACGCTTCCTGGTGGATCGCTACGATGCCAGCTGCTTGGGCGTCGAGGGCGTTACGGAAGGTCACTTCTTCCCCGGCGATGGTGACCGTGCCGCTGGTTGGAGTGTAGACACCGGTCAGCACCTTCACCAGCGTTGACTTGCCCGCCCCATTCTCACCGATCAAGGCGTGTACTTCGCCACAACGAAGGGTCAGGTGGACATCATCAAGTGCTTTAATTCCGGGAAAGACTTTGGTCAGGTTGTGTACTTCTACCAATGCTGATTCGTGCATCTCAACTCCTGTTCAATGGGATAAAACAGGCTCCTCCCTTGCAGAAGGAGCCTGGTATACAGAGCAAATTAGAACATCGCTGCGTACGCTTCGATATTCTCCTTGTTAAAGACGAACGGAGTGCTCATTACGATCATGCCATTCTCTTCAACGGTGACACTTCCCATGCGTCCTGCGGGGAAGACGTCGCCAACATCGCCCTTGACCGAGCCATCGATCAGTGCGTTGAGGATAAAGGTCGAAGTGTAACCGAGGTCGATCGGGTTCCACAGTGCCATCTGACGGCAGGTGCCATCGAGGATGTAGCCCTTCATCTCACTGGGCAAGCCCAGTCCGGTGACTTCTACAATACCGCTCTTGCCAGCATCCTTGACTGCCTGGGCGGTTGCCAAGAGTCCAACGGTGGTCGGACAGATGATCGCCTTGAGGTTCGGATACTTCTGCATCAGAGCATTCGCTTCACGGTAGCTCTTATCCGGCTGGTCGTCACCATAGACGACTTCGACGAGGCGCATGTTCTTGTAGGCAGGTTCTTTAATCTCTTCGTGCATCCAGCTGATCCAGGAGTTCTGGTTGGTCGCCTGGGCGCTTGCAGAGAGAACTGCTACGTCGCCACGATAGTCGGTCAGTTCAGCGGCTAGCTGAACCTGCTGACGGCCGATCAGCTCTTCATTGGAAGGGACGAGGTCGACAATTCGACCACCGACATTAATTCCAGAGTCAAAGCTGATAACCTTGATGCCTGCTGCCATCGCCTTCTTGGTGACCGGAATCAGAGCATCTGCGTCGTTAGCGCTGATAGCAATTCCATCAACCCGGCGCGCGATAAGGCTTTCGATAATCTCGATCTGCCCTTCTGCAGTCGGTGTAACGGGACCCATATAGTCGGTCTTCATGCCACCAATCTCAGCAACCGCTTCCTCACTACCATCAAAGACTGCGTCAAAGAAGCCATTCCCCATACTCTTTACGAGGATGACAATCTCTTTTTCAGCCTTCACGTCCTCTTTGACTCCCTGGGCGAAGACGCCGACAAGAACCAAAGTAGCAATGAGTACTGTTACGATAGTTTTCTTCATACACGTTCTCCTTTTTCCGATTTCTCGGGTTTTTTCTTAATGCTGTGTGAGCCTATAAGAGACCCACTATACAATTAGTCTGACAGACTTTAGCGATTTCGCAATAACAGTACTGGCATATTTTAGCACATTTCTGTCATACCTGCCGCTTTCGCCAAACTCTCAGAAAGTTCCCCTCCTTTCCGTCGGTTGTTCACTTGGCAGCAACCTGTGCTCGGTACTGCTCTACCTCCCAGGTGCGAATGAACGCTATCATCTCTTCACTCATGAACTTAGGCCCACCGAAGCTCTCGCTATAGGCGGCGATCGCCACGGTATCCAAGAAGAGAGGCATCGGCTTCTCTGTCACAGAGAAGGCACCAAAGCCTGCTACACAGATAACCTTCGGCGCCTCAGCATAGGTGCGCAAAAAGTGCTGATACTCCGCTTCCACTGCGGCCGCCTTATCGACCCACAGAGGCTTAAAGCCAGCGTAGACGATATGGTCAGGGGTGAAGGAGCTCGCCACGCTCGCAAAGCTCTCCTCATCGCTGACTAAGCGCATGATCTCTGCGTTGGTATGGAAGCTGATCGGCTCTCCACTCACTTTTTCGAGGGTGGCAAAGATCGCTGCTACCTCCTTTGTATCGTATGAAACGGAGGCGGTATCGACCTCACGCACTAACGCAGCGCGAAGGTTCTTCATAATCACCGCATAGAGGGCATCGATCTGATCGACGGTCTCAGCCCCGACGAAGACCCCGTGGTTCTCCAAGAAGATCACCGAGGCGTCGCTGCCGGTGCGCTTTGCGTGGCTGCCGAGGCGATCCCGTACGGTCTTCGCCAAGATAAAACCAGGCTTTACCAGTTCAATCCACAGCGCGTGGGGAAAGAGGCGCGCGGTGGCTGCCTCCCCCTCCTGGGAGCAGGTCAGCCCATTGACCAAGGCAGGGTGCAGGTGCACTACGTACCGAAAGGGCAGAATCGCATGGAGTAGCGCCTCCACCGAGGGACGCTTTGTCTCTTCTGCGAGCCTGCAAGCCATCAGATCTTCCAACACCGCTGCTTCGCGCTGATCATCATCGTCAGGGTACTTGCGCTTCCAGATCTGATCTAACGCCTCAAGATCGAGGGCAGCAAACCCGCCGGCTTGGATATCAGAGAGGGCGTGGCCACTGGCCTTCACGTAGAGGATCCCATCCTTTTTGAGGGAGGTGTTCCCTCCCCCAAGGAGGACGTACTCAGGGTCTTTTCCGTAGCGCTGAGAGATACTGACAAGGCGCTCGATACTCATGCCCGCTCTCCGAGCACCTGCTCTTCATAGGCGGTGATCGTCTCGATCAGCTTATCTTCGGTCACCGTTGCGGTGCGTCGGCAGTACTCATCCCAGATGGCGCCAAAGGGCAGAATGCTCTGCTGTTCGCTTAAGGCCATCGCAGCCCAACCGTTGCCGCTCTCCTCGTACTCCATAATCAGTTCGATTGGCTTAAGCAGCGCTCGTAGCAGCGCTTTGCGCATCGAGCGCACCCCGGTGGTCCATGCACCGACGCGGTTGATCGAGGCGTCGAAGAAGTCCAAGCCGATGTGTACTTGGTTGAGCTTGCCACTGCCCACCAGCTCTTCAGCCATCCGCTTCACCGCGTCATCTAGGAGGATGACGTGGTCGCTATCCCAGCGCATCGGGCGGCTGACGTGCAGGAGCATCTCATCGTCGAAGAGCAGCACGCTGCTGATCTTATCCGATACATCCTCGCCCGTGTGGAAGTGTCCCATATCCAAGCAGAGCATGATATTGTTCCGCGCTGCATAGTTCATATAGAACTCATGCGAGCCGACAACAAAGGCTTCGCTACCGATTCCAAAGAGTTTGGTCTCCAGGGCGTCACGCATCTCTGATGCTGGGTACTCGGTGGTGAAGATCTCATCGAGGCTCTCCTTGAGGATCGCTCGATAGCCGAACTTATCGACCGTATAATCCTTGGTCCCATCAGGGATCCAAGTGTTGAGGATACACGGCGAGCCTTGCTCGCGTCCTATCCAGGCAGCGATTCGTCGACAGCGCTTGGCATGTTCAATCCAGAATCTGCGCACCCGCTCGTCCTTGCTGGCTAAGGTGAAGCCATCTTCGGCCATGGGGTGGCTGAAAAAGGTACCGTTGAAGTCCAGATAGACATCCATCTTCTTCGCCCAGTCCACCCACCCTTGGAAGTGGCTCTCCTCGATCGCATCACGATCGACAAAGGTAGGACCGAACTCCCCATAGGAGGCGTGCAAGTTCACCCGATGCTTCCCTCCCACCATCGAGAGGACCTTCTCCAGGTCCTGGCGCAGCTCATCGACTGTACGAGCTTTGCCGGGGTAGTTTCCGGTGACCTGGATTCCCCCACCACTGAGGCTTGCGTCTGGGCGTTCAAAACCGCCAACATCGTCTCCTTGCCAACAGTGAATGGAGATAGCGAGCTCTGCAAGCTGCTCGAGCACCGCTTCGGTGTCGATCCCATACTGTAGATAGACTTTTTGCGCTTTTTCATAGGTTGTCATCACCCACCTCCTCCTAGAATTCCTCTAGGTCACCTATAGTTTCGCATGGATAGCAAGAATTTCCTTGACAGAATTCCCGATTTCTAGCACGATTTTACCATGCATCGACATATTTTAAGAGGTGAGATGTTCTTCCACCAGCCCCAGCTGCAGGTGAAGGTCCTCCACCGAAACCCTGAGATCCCCTTCTCCCTGCATACCCACGATTTCTACGAGCTGGTGCTCGTCGTCTCCGGCAGTGGAGCACATCTACAAAAGGATGGATCACACCCTTTACGCGGCGGGGATGTCTTTCTCATCCGCCCTGGTACCTACCACGGCTTTGGCGCAATTGAGGAGTTAGAGCTCTACAATATTCTTATTTCCGAACAAGTCTTACACCTGCATCTGCCTGAGCTGCGGGAGATAAACGGCTTCACCGAACTCTTTCTCACCGACCATGCAGCGATCCCTATCGTCCACCTCAGCGACCACCAGCTTGCCGAAGCGCTGCAGATGGTGCTTATTATCCAACAGGAGAGCAACTACCTGCGCTCTGCCTACGGATCGGGGGCCTTTGTCTATGCGAAGTTGATGCAGCTGATCGTCTCAATCTGTAGAATCCACAGCGAACACCGCAGCAGCACCCCAGTTGTCGATGAGCGGCTGCAGCGGGTTATCGCCTATATGGAGGAGCACCTGGATTGTTCGTTGAGTTTGGATGACCTTGCGTCGGTGGCGGCGATGAGCGCCTCGACGCTCAACCGCCACTTCAAGCGTTCAACCGGCTGGTCGCCGGTGGACTTTCACATCCATCGACGTATCATCTACGCAGCACGGCTGCTTCTGAGCACCAATCTTTCCATCGAGGCGATCAGTGAACGCACAGGGTTCTCCGACGGCAATTACTTTGCTCGGCAGTTCCGCACCCATATGCAGATGAGCCCGCGTGAGTATAAGCAGCTATGGACCAGAGCGGTCCCTATTCGGTGACGACGCCCTTCTTTAGGATGATATTGGCATACAGAGCACTCTCGCCGGTGGCGATGATGGCGTACGCCGCTTTAGCTCGCTCATAGAAGGCGAAGCGTTCGATCTGTTCAAAGCCAACGAAGCCAGGGTCACCGGCACGGGCGATCTTTTCGTAGGAGTCCCAGATCGGGGTTTCTACCGTATCACCAGGGACCTTTTCCATCAAAAAAGCGTTCGGTGCATAGGTGTCCAAGGGGAAGAGCACCAAGAGCGCTTGGAGGATTTCTTCGACCCCATGGCCATCGAGGCGGAGCACCCTGCTGTTGTGACTGGCGGCAGGGAAGTTCCCATCCCCGATAACAATCTCATCGCCGTGGCCCATCTCCATGAGGACTTTTAACAACTCAGGACTGAGGATTGAAGGAATCTGTTTTAACATAACTACCCTCCGAAATTTTTATTGCAAACCGTCCTACCCTGTGCGATACTAGCAGTAGTGTAAACGATTACATTACCAATAATATACCAAGGGGGACGATATGGCAATGAAAAGTGTAGGACCTGAGCGGCGCTACGCATCAGGACTTCCAAAGATTGGAATCCGTCCAACAATCGATGGACGACAAAGAGGTGTTCGTGAGTCGCTCGAAGAGCAGACGATGAATATGGCAAAGGCTGCAGCGAAGCTGATCCAAGAGAATGTCTTTCACGGCACCGGAGAGGCGGTAGAGTGTGTCATCGCCGACACCACGATCGGCGGAGTTCGTCAGAGCGCCGACTGTGCAGAGAAGTTTGCCCGCGAAGGGGTTGCTGTGACGCTGACCGTCACCCCCTGCTGGTGCTACGGAACCGAGACCTTTGATATGGACCCGATGACCGTCAAGGCGGTCTGGGGCTTCAACGGCACTGAGCGTCCTGGAGCAGTCTACCTTGCAGCAGTGCTCGCAGCACACACCCAGAAGGGCCTGCCTGCCTTCGGCATCTATGGCAGAGACGTGCAGGATGCCACCGACACCTCCATCCCTGAGGATGTAGCAGAAAAGATCCTTCGCTTCGCACGAGCTGGCCTTGCAGTAGCTACGATGCGCGGCAAAAGCTACCTCTCCATCGGTGGCATGAGCATGGGAATCGCCGGTTCGGTCGTCGACCAAGACCTTCTGCAGGACTTCTTGGGCATGAGAACCGAAGTGGTGGACATGAGCGAGATCGAACGTCGAGTGAACGAAGAGATCTACGATCCTGAGGAGTACAAACGTGCGATTGCCTGGGTGAGAGAGAACTGCACCCAAGCCGAAGATACGGTAAACCCACCGGAGCTGCAGCGCAGCGAAGAGCAGCTACAGCGTGACTGGGAGTACTGCACCAAGATGGTGATGATCGGCCGCGATTTGATGATCGGTAACGAGAACCTAGCAAAGATTGGGCACAAGGAAGAGGCACTCGGTCATAACGCAATCCTCTCAGGCTTCCAGGGACAGCGACAGTGGACCGACCACTGGCCAAACGGGGACTTCATGGAGACGATGCTCACCACCAGCTTTGACTGGAACGGCATCCGTGAGCCCTTCCTCATGGCAACTGAGAACGACCACCTCAACGGTATCAGCATGCTCTTTGTAAAGCTGCTGACCAACCGAGCCTCGATCTTCAGTGACGTGCGCACCTTCTGGAGCCCCGAGTCTGTTGAACGGGTCACCGGATGGAAGCCCACCGGCATAGCTGAGGATGGGTTCATCCACCTGATCAACAGCGGGGCGACCACCTTGGACGCAGCTGGACAGATGAAGAATGAGAAGGGCGAGAGCGAGATGAAGCGCTTCTGGGAGATCACCGAAGAGGATGTTACCAAAACCTTGGAGAACACCCGCTTCAGCGTCGCCAACGGCGGCTACTTCCGCGGCGGCGGCTTCAGCTCCACCTTCCTCAGTGAAGGCGGCATGCCGCTTACGATGATCCGAGTCAACGTCGTCAAGGGCGTCGGACCGGTTCTCCAGCTGGCAGAGGGCTGGACCTGTGAGGTTCCTGAGAATGTCTTTGACATCATCAACAAGCGAACTGACCAGACCTGGCCGACCACTTGGTTTGTCCCACGCATCGATGGCAAGGATGGTCCCTTCAAGGACGTCTACTCGGTGATGGCAAACTGGGGAGCAAACCATGGAGCAATCGGCTACGGTCACTTCGGTGCCGATGTGATCACCCTCTGTGCGATGCTCCGCATCCCAGTGAATATGCACAACGTCGCCGATGAGGACATCTTTAGACCGAGCGCATGGTCAATGCTTGGCATGGACCGCGAGGGAGCAGACTTCCGCGCGTGTGCCACCTTCGGACCGCTCTACGGCAAGTACTGATCGAGCGATCGACAACCAGGGAGCTGTTTCAAGCATCTGAGAACATTCAGATGAGGAAGCAGCTCCTCTTTGTGTCCCAGTACGACCGAACAATACACGCAGCCACCAGGGCTGCGTGATACTCTCTATAGGCTCTAGCTGTTGTGCCTCTTCAGCAATGCTTCTGATCTGCACGTTGCCTGTTACAGTACAGCTACACGGTGAAGCAGCTTACTTCTTCGCGCGGCTTTGCAGCTGATCGAAGATGACGGCAACGACGATGACCACTCCTTTGATCACTGTCTGCCAGAAGGAAGAGACTCCCACCATCACCATGCCATCGTTCAGTATCCCGATAACAAACGCACCAAGGATAGCACCGCTGATAGACCCTCTCCCTCCGGCGAGAGAGGTCCCACCTAGCACCGTCGCTGCAATGGCATTCATCTCGTACGCTTCTCCGGTCGCCGGGTGCGCTGCAACGAGCTCTGAGCTGATGATCAAGCCGACCAAAGCGGCACAGCCACCGCTTATCATATACACCAAGGTTTTGATTTTTCTTACCTTGATGCCTGAAAGACGGGCAGCGTCCTCATTACCACCGACAGCAAACACATACCTGCCGAACGCTGTCTTCTTTGAGAGGTAGACCCCCACGATGACCAGCACTATCATCAGCCACACGCTGATGGGAATACCCAGGACCCTCCCTGCTCCGAGGATGGGAAAGCCCGTATTGCCTAAGTGCGCCTTCCCTTGGAGGTTGGGGAACGTTTTCCCACTGGACCTCAGCATGGCAGCTCCTCGACATACATACATTGTACCTAAGGTAGCGATGAACGGAGCGACATCAAATCGGGTTACCAGAATTCCATTGACGAAGCCCACGAAGACTCCAACCGCGATGGATATCAGCATGATGATCAATACATTATAGTAGATGGTGATCCCAAACATATTGAGGACGAGCCCTTCATAGATGAGCCCTCCTGCTATCATGCCACTGAGCCCGGCGATAGCCCCGACTGAGAGATCTATCCCGCCGGTCAAGACGACAAAGGTCATCCCGATGGCAATTATGGCATTGATTGCAACGTGCTTGGAGACGGTAATCAGATTCTGTGAGCTGAGGAAATTCGGACTCAGAATGCTGAAGACAATAATCAATGCGATCAACGCAATATACGTCCTCAATTGAATTGCGACGGTCTTCAAGCCTATCTGTCTTCTTTCAATCTTTTTTGCCATAGATCTCTCCGTTCCTCAGATTACATTTGCACATTCAAATCAATCGCAGATGCGTGAACCAACTTCTCTTCGGTCACTTCAGCCCGAGTAAATTCACCCTTCGCCCTCCCTTGGGCGAGCACCAGAACCCGATCAGGAATCGCTAACATCTCCTGCATTTCTGAAGAGACGAAGATAATCCCTAGCCCCTCTTGAGCGAGCTCTTCACAGATGGTGAATACATCATGTTTGCTTCCAATATCGATCCCTCTTGTCGGCTCATCCATCAACAGTATCCTAGGCTTTGTGAGCAGACTTTTACCGATGATTACCTTCTGCTGGTTGCCACCAGAGAGCGATCTAATCATCGTAGCAGAGTCGGGCACTTTAATGCGCAGATCATCGATCACCCCGTTCACATCATCGTCTTCTTTTTTGTCATCGATTATTGTCTTGGTGACATATCGCTTCAGTGATGAGATAGTCATATTTTTACGCACATTGAAATTCCCAAAGATACCCAGCCGCTGCCGGTCCTCTGGGATCAATACAAATCCATCCTGAATACGCTCCGAGACCGATGAGGAGACAACCGGTTCCCCGGCGAGGGTAAAAACTCCCTCAACTTCAGGGTGCAATCCCATCAAGCACTCAAGCAACTCAGTTCTCCCGGCACCTCGCAGGCCATAGATTCCGAGGATCTCGCCTGCACGGAGAGAAAATGAGACATCTTTTAGGATATACCCTCCCCCATGTTCTTTGGGAAGCGTAATATTCTCTGCCTCCAAGATAACCTCTGTGGGAACTCGGTCGGTAACAATCTTCTCGACTGTATTGCCACCGGTCATCTTCTCAATTATCCAAGAGATATCGATGTCTTCAATCCGCTGCTCATCGATCAACTTTCCATCTCTGAGGATGGTGACGTAATCCCCGATGTGCAGGACCTCCTCCAGACGGTGGGAGATATAAATGATTGTCACTCCTTCGGCGGTAAGCTTGCGGATGATCGTGAATAAGATCTGGACTTCCTCTTCACTCAGCGCTGAAGTGGGCTCATCCATGATGAGGATTCTTGCTTCTTGGGCTAAGGCTTTTGATATCTCAACAAGCTGCTGCTGACCAACGCGAAGGTCTTGTACCAAGGTCGCGGTATCGATATAGAGCTGCAGCTCGTCCAACCATTTTTTTGCTTCGATCAGCTGCTGCTTGTGGTCGATGGTAAATCTGCCTTTTTTCAGCTCCCGAGTCATGAAAATGTTCTCTGCAATACTCAAGTTAGGAAAGAGGTTAAGCTCTTGATAGATAATACCAACGCCATGGGCGATCGCTTCATTTGGAGTCTGGTAGTTGACCTCTTCTCCATCGATGATGATGGTTCCTGAGGTTCTCTTTTCCACTCCAGCGATGATTTTCATCATCGTAGATTTTCCCGCACCATTCTCTCCGATCAAGACATTCACTTTCCCTTTACGAACCTTGAACGATGCTTTGTCTAGAGCAACAGTACCAGGGTATACCTTGGTAATCTCTTGAGCTTCTAGAATAATATCTTCGTGGTTGTTGGCCATGGTGCTAATTTTCCAATGTTGCAACTGGTTCAAATGCAACGGGGGTCATAATATTCACTTGGTTCTTGGGATCGTGGCTGAATACTGCAACGATCTCAACCTCTCTTCCTATCAACTCTTCAAACTGCATGCCAGCCAGTACTTCGTCGCGAACTCTAAAGTTCAGCTCATTGGCAAAACGTGCAAATTCTACCTGGTTTTCAAAGTCATTTAATGAAATAAAGTCGAGGGTGTCCCGTATTGAGGTACCTTTATAGACCGGCCCGATCTGTAGGACATAGTCATACTCTTCGGAACAATCGCCGGGCTGGAAGTATAAAAGTCCATTGCGGGATGTTTGATCTATAGCGATCACCTTGATGATTCCCTGAACAGCAAAGTTGAACAATGTACCCTCTTCACCTATCCGATACCCATACTCTGCATTGGCTACCGATAGATCATACTTGATAAGGGGGATAAGAACTTCAAAGGGAACTGCACGGGAGAGGATACAGGGAATCACTTGCTCTTCCCAGATATCGCTAACATACTGCTTTGCATCAAAACCAGTGTTGCCAAAATAAATCTCAAGCTCACTGCCAGCTTTTGCCTTCGCTTCTTTGTCGTGTTTTTCAATTGTGCAAGAGATGGATAGTAGGGCCAGCAGGAGTAATACACAGAGAATGGTTCTTTTGCTTCGCACAAATAACCTCACTTTCAGATAAGCAAGCTGTCAAGAAGCCCCTGCAGCTTAGCTCATGTATATTGGAATCCTATTTAAAGTATAACACGTCGAAATTGAGAGGGGGACAGTTTCAAGGCTGTCCCCTCTCTTTTACATAAGTCAGTCTTTCATCGCAAAGTTATCGAGCTTTGTCGCATTTTCCATGGTAATAAGTACGCAGTCAACGAGTTGTTTTTCTGGCAAGCCAGTTGAACCTGTCTTGATGTACTTATCAGCTTGTTCCACTGCCATCTCTGCAATTCGAGCAGCTGGCTGCAGTCCGGTTGCTTTGATTCCACCCGAAAGGATCGAGTCTCTCACGTCGTTAGAACCGTCGAACCCTGTTACGATGACATGGCCTTTTCCTGCAGCCTGTAGCGCTGCATATGCACCCATAGCCATCGTGTCGTTACCACAGATTACACCCTTGATGTTCGGATTTGCCTGGATGATAGATTCCATCTTCTCAAACGCCTCAGGCTGGCTCCAGTTGGCACTCTGGCGTGCAACCATTCGCAATCCTGGGTATTGATCGATGACGTCGTGGTAGCTCTGAGATCGGACACCTGCGTTTGTGTCAGACTCTTTTCCGACCAATTCGACATACTCCCCTTGTTCGCCCATCTGGTCTACCCAGAACTCTGCTACCAACTGTACGCCCTGGTAGTTGTTGGACACAATCTGAGAGACTGCTACACCTGTTGCGTTGATCTCTCGGTCAATCAGGAATGTGGGGATGCCAGCATCTTTGGCCTTTTGTACTGCAGCAATCGTTGCATCCGCTCCAGCGTTGTCAAGAATTATTGCACTCGCCTTGTCGGAAATAGCCAAGTCGATATACTGGCTCTGCAAGTTCGCATCATCATTATGTACATAGACCTTCGTCTGATATCCCAGAGAACGGGCTTTGGCTGAAGCTGAATCTGCTTCAGTCTTGAAGAACGGGTTGTCGTGGGATGGTGTGATGATGACCATCAGATTGCTTGGCTCTGCAACAGCCTTTTCCGCAGCACCAGCAGCAAAGAGCGTTCCTGCTACTAACAATACGAAAAACACAGAAAGCATTGTTTTTACGATATTTTTCATTTCAACCTCCGTTTGTTGATGACTTACTGTCAGAATATAGTCTCACCACCCATTTGTCAAATAAAAAGTACATATTTTTCTTGTTATACTTTTGTTTGGTTTTGTTTGTTTTCTATTATTCCCTATGAACCTATCACTGTACTACCACGCTCCCCTCTCGGC
>DASRNL010000097.1:0-9019 GCA_035647415.1 Sphaerochaeta sp.
CTTCAAGATGGATGAATATTTCTTTGAAAGAGAAAACCCACTACCAGATCCTAAGAGGGATACTGGTAACCAAGAGGAGGTAGCTTAAGACTGGAATGTACCAAAGGGAAAGTACACCAACATTCCGGACTTGACTGCTCACGCTTTGTGTCAGCCATAGTCCGGACTTTAGCCATCTAGTTCCTCCTGTTGTAGTTTGGCATAGTTTTTCTTAGCAGGAAAGACTTGTGCAAAGACATCTTCCCATTCAAAGTGAGTTTTACTCTCATAATCGCTGAGCTCAGGGACTGCAAAGAGTTTCTGTAAGAACATCATCGCAGCGCCTTTGGCGACCGCATTGCTATCGGAAGTGTCGATAATAAGGCGACAGTTAACGAGTTTTAGCACCTCGTTGAACTGCGGACACGCTGCGTCTAGCAACCCCATCAGCTTCGTTTCATCGCTAAAAGGGTTGCCGTGCACAAAGAGCACCTGCGGGTCGAGGACCGAGATTACCGGCACCAGTGAGCTGAAGAGGTCCACCATAAAGGCTGCCCATGCTTCAGAATCATCGACAGTCTTAATCAACAGTGATTCGGGCAACCCTGTCTGTCCATCCAGCCCTTCGCGCCAGGAGAGGGTCCGAATTTCACCGCTAGAGTGGTGAGAGCCATGGTAGACGCGTCCATCTAAGCAGAGGCCAATCCCTACCCCGATCCCCGCTCGATCATCAAACTGATCATTATCTTCGTGATAGTCTGCGATCATACAGAGGAAATCTCCAAGTCCACTGCTACGGTTTACCGTCAAGTTCAACCATGCAGCGCAGTTCGCGTCGTTCTCCACGAAGACCAGCACGTCGTAGCGTGCCCGCACAAAGCTGCAAACATCAAAGTCACGAACGTTAAAGGGTTCGGCGTAGCGTATAATCCCGCGATCTGTTTCCACAATGCCGGGGATACCAACGACCACAGCGATCAACGGAAGCTGTAATATTTCCACTTGGGCGAGGACAATCTCCATCAGGTGGATGATGACCGCCTCGAAGTCCTTCTCAGCGAGCTTACCTTGCTCTCTGAAGAGCGTTTTACCGGTGATATCGAGGATGACAAGGCGGTAGTGGGAGGGTTGAATCTCAAAGCCTGCTACCACCCCGAACTTATCGTTGAGGTAGAGGGTGATCGGCTTACGCCCCCCACGGCTCATCGCACTACCCTCTTCGCCTTCGTAGACGACTTTATTCTCGATCAAGGAAGAGATGATATTGGTGACAGTGGAGCGATAGAGGTTCAAATGTCGAGCGATATCCACTCTGCTGATTCCGGGGGTTCTCCAGATCAGCTGGGCGACCAGCGAGGTGTTTGCATTCTTTTGAAACTCGTTGTTGTTAATCCGCAAGCCGCTCCTCCAATAGCGAGAGCAATCTTTGTTCGCTCTCTGTACAAACAAAGATTAACACCCAAGAAATCAGCTGTCAAGCAAAAAGTTTTAATTAAATAATCCAGTATGTACAACCATTGTACTTGACTTGTCCCTCAGCTCGTGCTACCAAGATTATATGAAAGCAAACACCCCTCTACGAGCGAGCGATTTGCTCGTTCCGCTGCCACAGCGCATTGCGGATCAGGAAGGTTTTTATCGCCTGCACTCCACCACTACCATCGCCTTTGAACCCCCCTTTGCACCCGTTGCCGAGCTCGCTGCTTCGGTCTTTGGTTGCAAAATTGGTGGTGAAGATTTCCTCTTCAAGTATGCAGAAGACCTTGCGGATGAGGAGTACCGACTAGAGTTATCTCCTTCTCAAATAGTCATTTGGGCACAAGAGCCTGCCGGAGCATTCTATGGATTGAATGCAGTCCGGAAGCTCGCTTTGCTCAACGACTCGCTGATCCCCTGTTGCAGCATCAGCGACAAGCCTGCCTTTGTTTGGCGTGGCTTGATGCTCGACTGCGTACGCCACTTTTTCACCGTCGATTTTATCAAAAAGCTGATCGACGTAGGCTCGCTCTTTGGGCTGAACCGCTTCCATTGGCATCTGACCGATGACCAAGGGTGGCGAATTCCCATCGATGGCTGGCCGAAGATTGAGTCGATTGCAAGCAAACGCACTGAACTGCAGTACTCCGATGGCCGCACCTACGGACGCCTCTACACCAAAGAGGAGATCGCCGAGGTTCAAGCATACGCCCAAGAGCGGATGGTCATCGTCATCCCCGAGGTAGAGACCCCAGGGCATGTCTCAGCGCTGCTTGCTGCCTACCCTGAGTTTGGATGTACCGGTGGCCCCTATGAGGTGCAAGATCGCTGGGGAATCTTCGATGAAGTCCTCTGTGCAGGCAACGACGATATGCTCGCCTTCTTTGAGGATGTAATCACCCAGGTAAGTGAACTCTTCAGTGGCCCCTACCTCCACATCGGCGGCGATGAGTGTCCACAGACGATGTGGGAGAAGTGCCCCAAGTGCCAAAAGCGGATGCGAGACGAAGGGCTCACTGTAGAGCGAGAGCTGCAGAGCTGGCTGACCAGCAAGATCAGTGCGATGGTGCAGAAGGCTGGCAAACGTCCCATCGGTTGGGATGAGGTGCTCGATGGCACCGAGGAGCTGGGGCTGCCCAGCGACTTAATCGTGCAATCTTGGCAGGGGATCTCCGGCGGTTTAGAGGCGAGCAAGCGGGGGCACCACGTGGTGATGAGCCCCAACACCGTCGGCTGCTACTTCGACTATAAACACATCGACAGCCCAGAGGAGATGGGAAACCTCGGAGTCTCAACCCTGCGCCAGGTCGCCTCCTTCACCCCGACTCCTACAGAGATGGATGAGGCGGCGAAACAGTACGTCCTCGGGGGGCAGGCGAACCTCTGGAGCGAGCGGGTGCTCTTCTCCAAGCAAGCAGAGTACCTTCTCTTTCCGCGTCTCTTCTTGCTCGCCCAGCAGCTCTGGAACCCCCGGCCTGCTGATGAGAACCTTGAACGCCTTCCGCTGCTAGAGCGCTACTGCGAACACTTAGCACTCTTCTGCTACCGAGGAGCGGTAGAGTAGTCAGCAAAAAAAGCGCCACCCTGCCCATTGGGGCGGTGACGCCTCTTTCACGGGGCCTCCCAAGCAGGGAGGCCTCGCTCTTATCGTAGCAGTGAAGCAGGAATTGGAATCAGCTGCTCTTCACTTTCTCGGTAGAAGGTGGCGATAAAGCCGATGATGCTCACCAGCGTGCTATCGGTGTTAGCTGCAAGGTCCTCGCTGAGGGCACGGATCTCCTCCTTTTGCGCTTGGAACTTCACCTTGACCAGCTCATGGCATGCAAGCGAGTGCTCTAAGGCGGCGTAGAGCCGCTCATCCACACCCTCCTTGCCGACCATCACCGTCGGCTTGAGGGGGTGTGCTTGGCTGCGCAGATAGGCACGAAGCTTACTGTTCATCATCAATCCTTATACTTCTGGGCGACGATGTGTCGCTGCACCTTCTTGGTGCTGGTCATCGGCAGGGGCTCATCGACCACCGTAACTCGGGTGATCTTCTTATACGCCTGCAGCTTACGGTTCACCTCGCTGATAATCGCGTTGATTCGCGCTTCAATCTCGCTATCGGCACTCTCACCATGCTCCTTGACCATCGTATCGCGGTAGCTCTGATCAGGGTAAACCAAAGCACGGATGCCCTCACTCTTGGTCCGCTGATCGAGGATATACCCAAGCACACAGATGGTGTCAATTTCGCTATAGAGCTGGAAGAGATCCTCGATCTCCTCAGGGAAGACATTCTTGCCCCCTTCGGTGACGATCAGGTTCTTTGCACGTCCGGTAAGGTAGAGATAGCCTTCACTGTCCTGATACCCTACGTCCCCGGTGTTGAGCCAACCATCATGGAGCACTTCGGCGGTCGCCTCTTCGTTCTTATAGTAGCCTTGCATGACCATAGGCCCCTTGATGTAGATGAGACCATTTCCATCGCTATCGGGCTCTACAATCTTCACTTCAACTTGGGCAACCCGCTTTCCTACCGACTCCTCCTTATAGGCGTCGGTGGGGTTGAGGTGGGTGATCGGGCTGGTCTCAGTGAGGCCGTAGCCCTGGACAAAGTCGATACCCAGCTGGTTGAAGAGCTTAAAGGTAGAGGATGGCAACGGACCTCCGCCGCTGATACAGATGCGGTTGTTTTCCATGGAGAGGTTGCGCAAGAGGAAGCCAAACATCTTCTTGCCAACGTTGACCTTGAAGACCTTCTTGATCAAGCCACTGATACTCATCAGCGCTCGAATTGCCCCGTAGACGATGATTCCCTTCTGCCTAACCCCGTCCATCAAGGCGGCAATCATCTTATTAAAGAGCATGGGGACTGCGAGGAACATCGTCACCTCACCCTCTCGCATCTCTTTGAAGACCTGGCTGATAATCAGCCGTTTGCCAAAGACGATGGATGCACCGACGCTCAAGGATTCGATGAAGACTGCCATCATCGAGTAGCTATGGTGCAGCGGGAGAATCGCGTAGAAGACGTCAGTGGAGTAGATAGTCATGTTCGCCTGTGCAAGATAACAGTCGCTGACGAGGTTCTGATGGCTGAGCACCACACCCTTGGGTGTTCCGGTAGTGCCACTGGTGAAGAGGATCGCCGCAGTATCTTCTGCCTTAGCGACGTGGCGCTCTACCACTGCATCGGTAGCAAGGTCCATGATGAAGGGGTGCTCACTCTCAGGCTCGAGGCTGAAGCGTTGCTCTAGGCCGAGGGTGTTCTCAGGATCAAAGCCATCGAGGCGGCTGCGATCGGCGAAGAACATCTTCACCTCAGCAAAGGCCATGAGCTTGCTCATATCCTCATTGCTCAACGTTGCATCCAGAGGCACGACGATCGCACCGGCGTAGAGGGTTGCTAGATACGCAATTCCCCATTCGGGGCTGTTCTTCCCGCTGACGGCGATCTTATCCCCTTCTGAGATGCCGAGAGAGACCAGATAATCGGCAAGCGTATTGACCCGTTCTTGCAGCTCTTGATAGGTCAAACTCACTTTCTCCGGGGAGAAGACGACAAACGCAGTGTTCTCAGGGTAACGCTCTACTGTGATATCGAGCATCTGGACCACGGTGGGCCACTCTCCTGTGAAATGGGTATCGCGATACTCCTTAAGAAAGTCCCAAGGTTTCTCGGTGGATTTTTTCTTTGCCATATCGGCCTCCATAGACACAATCTGTCACCACTATACGCCAATAGTTACACTTTAATCAAGTTTTCCATGACACTTTTTCGTTTTTTGTAGAATGCATTAGCATCTTTGCGCCGTTGACCAAAAAAGGTCCATCACATACAGTGACTTTCGAGGTACGCAATGAAGGCTATTACTACGTTTGCTGAAATGGTTGCATACTTGGAGAGTTTCACGAATCTCGAGCGGCAGGTCGACAACTATACAGTCCGTACCTATCGGCTTGATCGCATGGAAAAACTCCTTGCACACTTGGGAAATCCTGAGCAATCCTTTCGCACGATCCATCTTGCAGGCAGCAAAGGCAAGGGCTCCACAGCGAGCTATCTGGCCGCAGCATTGAGCGCCAACGGTGAGAAGACCGGGCTCTTTCTCTCCCCCCACCTGCGTGATTACCGCGAGCGCTTCACCCTCGCCGGCGAGTTCTTCAGCGACGCAGTACTTATTGAGGTGGGCAACCACTTGCAAACCTCCCTTACCTCCTTCTCTTTCAGCGATGAGTGGGGCGCTGCTCTGCCGACGACCTTTGAGCTCTTCTGTGCCTACGCCTACCTCCTCTTTGCCCATGCGGGATGCACCTGGGCAGTGATTGAGACCGGCTTAGGAGGGCGCTTGGATGCTACCAACACCCTCGCCCCAGTCGCTTCGCTCATCACCCCGATCGAGATAGAGCATACCCGCATCCTCGGCTCTACCCTCGCTGAGATCGCTACCGAAAAGAGTAAGATTATCAAGACCAACACCCCGCTCTTCATCAGCTATCAACAGCCAGAGGTGATGGAGATCCTCCTCGCTGAAGCGGCGCATAAGGGTGCGCCGGTCTACCGACTCGATGAAGCACTCTTCGCCCTAGACAGCACTACCGGCGAAGCGGGTGAGCGGGTGCACTACCTCTGGAACGACGGGCGATCGGAGACCCTACTCTTGGAGATGCGCGGCAGCGTGCAGGCACTCAACAGCGCTCTGGCACTTCTGGTTCTACGCACCCTCGATTTGGCGACG
This sequence comes from Sphaerochaeta sp., assembly GCA_035647415.1. GTDB lineage: Bacteria > Spirochaetota > Spirochaetia > Sphaerochaetales > Sphaerochaetaceae > Sphaerochaeta. The sequence goes on from DASRNL010000097.1 coordinate 6,180, forward strand.
CCAGCGACCCCTTCTGCTATTAGTAAGAACCGCTTACCAGGTCGCTTTCAACAGATCAGCAGTACTCCTGCGACCTTTGTCGACGGAGCACACACCACCGAGTCACTGAGCCAGCTCCTTAACTCCTTCTCCTCCCTCTATCCAAAAGAGCGGACGACAATCATCTATGGAGCCCTCTTGGATAAGGAACATGAATCGATGGTCCGTTCAGTTCTAGATCATAGCAACCATGTTATTATCAGCAGACCGGGGACATATAAGGAGAGCGATATCCAAAGCCTTCACACCCTCTTTATGTCCTTAAAGGCACCAGAGCAGGTAGTTGAGCTGGTCGAGGACAATACAGAGGCCCTCAAACGGGCGCAAGCAGTCACCGATGAAGCGGGGGCGATCCTCGTCTGTGGCTCCTTCTACCTCGCCGGCGGCATCGCCGATATACTCGCCTCTAAGGAGCGTGGTGATGAGTTTAAACTGGCGTGAGATTGCCCTTATCATCTCCGAGCTCCCCTTAGAAGGATCTGCGATTCAAAAGGTAGTACAGCACGACTTCAACTCCTTAAGCTGGGAGCTCTACCGCAGCGATGTCCGTCGCTGGATCCTCTACACCGAGGTGGGAACCCCCTACGCACGGCTGCATCTGCTGTCAGAGAAGCTAGCGAGGAAGACTGATAAGCTGCAGCGTTTCATCCAGTTCTCCCGTGCCCATCTCATCGGCTGCCGTATCACTGAGGTCTACCAGTTCCCCTTTGACCGACTCATCCGGTTGCGCTTGGAGCGAAGGGATGAGATCAAGCTACTCTACATCCGCCTCTATAGTGGCAGTGGCGCCAACATCATCGTCACCGATGAAGAGAACCGCATCCTAGATCTGCTCTTTCGTAGGCCCAAACGCAATGAAGTCAGCGGTGAGATCCTTGAGCTAGAGCCTCTGCGTACCGAGGAGGGCAAAGTCTTTGCCGTCCGTGAGCGCACCGAGAGTTCCTTCAACAGGCAGATTGAAGTAGCGTATGACGCCGAACGCGAGGAGGCTGATATTGAACAGCTGCTCACCTCAGTACGGACCAAGCGCGATCGAGAGCTCCAGCGGCTTGCTGCTAACCTCATCAGCGCACAGCGCAGTGAGAAGACCAATGCTACCTATCAAAGACAACAGGAGATTGCCGACCTGCTCAGCGCCAACGCCCACCTGCTTCACAGTTCAGCAGGTGAGATTGAGCTCTACGACTGGCATACCGATGAGATGATCACCATCGCCCTTGATTCCAAACGTCATGGGCACGCCCATATCGAGGCAGCCTATAGCGCCTATCACCGAGCCAAGGGTGCGTATGAGCGGGCAAGCAGCGAAGTACAGCGACTCGGTGCCTTGATCGCAGAGCGGGAAGCGCACTACGAGGATCTGTTCACCGAACAATCGGATAGCGCTGCCTGGAGTGCAGCATTGCAGACCGAGCTCGCCACCCAAGAGCCGAGCAGCAAAGCTGCAGCTGGGGGTGTTGGACTGACCATACAGAGCGGGGAGCATACGCTCTTGGTAGGCAGAAATGCCAAAGAGAACGATCGTCTGCTTCGTGATTACACCCGAGGAAACGATTGGTGGATGCACACCCGCGATTACAGCGGTGGCTATGTCTTTATCAAGGATATCCGCGGCAAAAGTGTACCGCTTGAGACCCTCTTGGATGCCGCAACGCTGGCGATCCATTACAGCAAAGCCCGTAAGGAAGGAAAAGCAGACCTCTACTACACCCAGGTGAAGTACTTACGGCGGGCAAAGGGGGCAAAACTTGGTACTGTACTGCCTACGCAGGAGAAGAATCTCTCGGTAGTACTGGACGAAGAGCGCTTAAGACGGTTACTTTTAGAACATGACGATGCATAAGGCGCGCTACAGTGGCCTCTACTACCCACAGGATCGAGAACGTCTCCTGGCTGAGACAGCGGTCCGCCCACCCTCCTACACCTCTAGAGCAACGCTGCCCACAGCGCTGCTGCTGCCCCATGCATCCTGGCAGTACCTCCTCGATCCATTGCACGAAGGCCTTGCTGCCACAGCACACCTCGCTGTCAAGCAGATCCTCCTGCTCGCTCCAATCCACCAGCGCACTGAAGCAGAGACTCTGATCCTTCCCAAGAGCGATGGACTTCTCATCGACAGCATCTCCTATCGGTACCACACCGCCTTGCGCGACACGCTGGCAGATCGATTCTCTTTCCCACAGGATGACCAGGTGTTTGGTGATGAGAGCTGCTGGGAGCTACTGCTGCCGTTGATCAGCTCCTACCACCCCAGCGCACGACTGCTTCCGATTCTAAGCGGCCCACTCAATGCCAAAGCGGTCAAGAGCTATGCTGGAGCAATCGCCCAAGCGGTTGCAGCAGAAGAAGCGACGCTCTGTATCATCACCACCAATGCCAACCCGAGGCTTACTTCCCCACTGGCGGAAGAAGCAGCGAGGGCGACCCTAGCCTTTTTACACGGTGAGGGAGAGGAGACCAAGCATGCATGCAACAGTAGCGCACTGCGAGCGGTCAGCCAACAGCGGTGGTATAGCGGCAAAGCGTGGAAGATACTGAGCATGTATACTGAGGGGCAAGCATACCAACATATTGAGCTCGATGAACGTGATGCCCATGTTTGGCAGATCACCGCCTTATTGGAGTAACGATGAAACCAAGTTTTACCACGACCATTGACGGCGTTACCTATAGCGCCATAACAATCGCCCCCCAGGCAACACCGTTGCCCAGCTTTCTGCTCTCTGGGGAGAAACAACCGAGTTACCTCTATGATGGAGTGCGCCTTACCCCTTGGTACTGGCATGGCTTCTCCGTAGTGG
>DASRNL010000098.1:0-2613 GCA_035647415.1 Sphaerochaeta sp.
AGATGATAAACTGCTTCTGGTCTCGGTGCGCCATCATCATTTCTTCTCGAAGGGCAGATAGGCGAGCACACGGGCACGCTTGATCTCAGTGGTCACCGCCCGCTGGTGCTTTGCACAGCAACCAGTGATGCGTGCGGGAAGGATCTTCCCACGCTCGGTGATATACCGGCGCAGCAGATCTGGGTTTTTGTAATCAGGGGTCATATCCTGGGTACAGAATCGGCAGACCTTTCTGCGGAACGGTCGGCGGCCGCCCTGTCGGTCAGGGCGAGCTGGGCGAGTATCGGTATCTCTCTTTCTCTCTCTATCTTCACTCATACATATTTCTCCTATGCATTTCCTGCTGGTGGCAGGCCCTTAAAATGGGATCTGGTCGTCGTCAAACTGCTCAGGTCCTGCGATATCGACAGCACTGGGTGCTGGGGGCGCCTGCTGAGGCTGCCGCTCTTGATATTGGCCGCCCTGTCGTTGACCTTGATCAGACCATGTGCGCTGTCCCCCACCTCGATCACTCGAGCTGGAGAGCAACTGGAGCTGGTTAACAGCGATTTCGACTCGGCTGCGGCTTTGACCATCCTGCTCCCAGCGGTTTTGTCGCAACTCCCCGATGATGGAAACCTGCTTTCCTCGTTCGAGGTACTGGTTGAGGTTCTCAGCACTCTTACCAAAGAGTACACAGTCAAAAAAACTAGCTTCTTCCTCCCAGCGATTGTCAGCCGTCCTCTTTCTCCGGTTGACCGCTATGGAAAAACGACAGATCGCCATACCACCGCTTGAATAGCGTAATTCGCTATCGCGGGTGAGCCGACCTACCAACGCTACCACGTTCAAGTCATTAGCCATGCTATTGCTCCGTTATTGTTTTCTTAGTCTTGTTTCAGAACGAACAAGTACTTCACGATGTTGGTATTGAGTCTAAATGCTTGCTCAAATTCAACAATCTTTGCAGGGTCGACACTGATCTCAAAGTAGATATAGTGTCCCTTATCCTGTTTTTGGATCTCATAGGCGAAAGTTCTAACGCCCATGTCCTCCTGCGTGGTGATCTCTACACCAGCAGCTGCAAACAGCTCAGTCACCGATTCGAGACCAGCTTGCTTGTTTTCTTCGTTTGCATCAAAGATTACAGTGAACTCATAATTTCTCATGGTTCCTCCTTACGGACTTAATGATCCGCCCTCAAGGACGGATAAAGAGGTAGAAATACAGACTACCATATTTATAAAGGGGTGGTCAATGAAACCGAAAGGGTCTCACGAAACGCAAAAAACCGTCTCGAAAGACGGTCTCTTGCTCTGTGAGAACCAAGGCTTATTTCTTGTTCTTGTGCCGGTTCTTTCTGAGTCTTTTTTTTCTCTTATGCGTAGCCATCTTATGGCGTTTCCGCTTTCTTCCACAAGGCACTGTAGAGCTCCTTCTTATCGTTCCGAAAGATTCGGTTCATTGATGTAATTACCGCTCTATTATCCCTATATCCGCCCCCTTCGTCAAGGACTTGGACATTGGCCACTATGGTGCGCTGTAATTTTTCTCCAACTGACGGTATTATTGCTTGCTCAAAACGAACAAATTTTACTACTATAGCATCCAGGAGGGGTTATGAAGGTTTTGATCTTCGGTCTAGGGGTAATCGGTGGCGGTCATGCTGCTGCTCTCTACTTCCTGAACCGTGGAGCTGAAGTGAGAATCACCGATCTCAAAGGGACTGAAGAGCTCGGCAGCGCCATCGAGGAGCTCAAGAGCCGTGGTGCTACTTTGATCATCGGCGAACACCGCGAGGAGGAGTTTCTCTGGGCGGATATCGTAGTAAAAAACCCTGCCATCCCCCCCTCCCATCCGATGCTCAAAAAGGCCAAACGCGTGGTCAACGACTTCTCTTACCTCTTCTCTTCCCCTTGGTGTGAGGAGGTGAAGATCGTCGCTATCACCGGAACCAAGGGCAAAACCACCACCACCGCCGCTGTCGCCCATGTTATCGGAGAGTTGGGGATGGAGGCGATGCAGTGTGGCAATATGGGGATCAGTGCTTTCACCGTGCTAGAGGAGTGGGAACGGCGCAAAGCGAGTGAAGAGCCACTGCCAGAGTATCTGGTCTGTGAGTTCTCCTCCTGGCAGATCCGCGATACCATCAGCGCCCTTGGCGGCAAGCTTCCTGAGATGGAGGTCTGTGCGCTGACAAACTTCTACCCTGACCATCTCAACACCTATGAATCGATCGAGCGATACCTGGAGGACAAACTCGACCTCTTCACCCCAGCGGTCCGCAAGGCAGCGGTCCCTGACGCTTTGATCGGTCGCATCGCTGAACTCACCGGCTTGGACAAGCGGCAAATCCGTGGCATCGACCGCGTCAGCGCCAAATCCTTGGCCGACCGAGAGGATCTGTGGAGCGCCTATGCGATCCTCCTCTCCCTCGGCTTTAAGTACAAGTCGATCCTCAAAGCCTTCTCCACCTTCGGAGGGGTCCCCCACCGCAACGAGCAGGTGGGTACCTACAACGAGATCCTCTTCATCAACGACAGCGCTGCCACCATCCCAGAGGCGGTGCACTTCACCTATGGTCGCTTTGCAAGCTTGGCGGTCCATATCATCTGCGGCGGCACCGACAAGAAC
>DASRNL010000099.1:0-6683 GCA_035647415.1 Sphaerochaeta sp.
GATCTGAGTTCAGGGTAGAAGAAGGAGCTATCACCCTCGCAGCACCGTCGCTGCCACTGCAGGGCGGGGAGATCTTCCTCGATGAGGCGTCGGTGACTGCCACCGAAAACGTGGTGATGGCCGCTGCCTTGGCCTCGGGTGAGAGCACGATTATCAACGCAGCGTGTGAGCCGCACGTCCAGGACCTCTGTAAGATGCTGGTAGCGATGGGGTGTGAAATCAGCGGTATCGGCAGCAACAGACTCCACATCAATGGACAAAAAAAGCTGAAGGGATGTGCGTACCGGATCGGCAGTGACTATATGGAGACCGGATCCTTTATCGGCTTAGCCGCCGCTACCGGTGGGGAGGTCCTGCTCACCGATGTGGATGTCGAACACCTTTGGATGATCCGCCTAGGGTTTGAACGGATCGGTATCTCCTTTGAGACCGTCGGTCCATCTTCAATCTATGTGCCCAAAGAACAGCGAAGGATCCTCACAAAGGAGGTCTCTGGGCATACAGCAAAGATTGCGGACGGCCCTTGGCCAGCCTTCCCTGCAGACCTGCTCTCCATCCTCACCGTCGCAGCGACTCAGATGAGCGGCTCCATCCTCATCCATGAGAAGATGTTTGAGTCGCGGATGTACTTTGTCGACTACCTGATTCGGATGGGCGCTGACATCATCCTCTGCGATCCCCATCGGGCGGTAGTCAACGGCCCAGCGCAGTTCTATGGGGCTGAAGTGAGCAGTCCTGATGTGCGCGCAGGGATGGCGCTGGTCATCGCCGCTGCGTGCGCCCAAGGCGAATCTGTCATTCAAAACATCTACCAGATTGAACGGGGATATGAGAACCTCGCTGCCAAGCTCACAACTCTTGGTGTGCAGGTAGTTAGGCGAGATACCACTACACAAGGGTAAAGTTATCCACAGCTTATCCACAAGTGCTTATACAGCTCTTAATAAGTGTAATACTATGTAAGAAGTTTTGAACACGCTAGCTATAGTGTTTAACACTTTGTGTGCAGGTGACAAGCTTTTTCCTTGTAAGGATTTACATATTATCATACCAGTTTACTTCTATGCAAAAGTTATATAGGTTTTTGTAGGATTTCACTCTGTTGTGCTGATAACATATTCACAATTCATTCATAGGTTATCAACAAGTTATCCACAGGTTATACACCCTCTTAGATTTTCTGCTAAAGTGCCTTATGGCGTCACTTAGCTCCTTTTTTTGGCATAAATACAATCTACCTGTTATCTAGAGAACGGGAAAAAGAGCGGCGGAAAAACTTTGCACATCACACCTGCTTTGTACGTGCTTCTGCCACGAACTCTTCTGCGGCAGACGAGAGGAGATCACGCTGGTGTATCACAAGCCTTTCCTCCTGTTGTGCGTGTATTATTGCCCGCTTGAGTACGCCGAAAAGCTCGCGAACATTGCCAGGCCACCGATGGGTGATAAGGCGATCGAGGGAGTCCTGGTCGATCTCTTTTTCAACCATTTGACACTTGAGGTAATGAGCTGCCAGCAGGGGAATATCTTCGGGGTGCTCACGCAGAGGGGGCAGTACAATCTCCACATCATTGATCCGGTAGTAAAAGTCTTTCCTCAGGCGCCTCTGGGCGATCAGGGCAGGCAGGCGCTCATTGCTGGCAGAGAGGAGTCGAAAGTTTGACTTATAGAGGGTGGTGTCTCCGAGTCTTCGGTACCGCCCATCTTCGAGCAGGCGCAAAAGGTGGCCTTGGAACTGCAGGGAGAGACTCTCCACCTCATCAAGGAAGAGGGTCGTTCCGTCAGCTTCGCTCACCAGACCGGTGAGATCGTGCTTGCCATCGGTGAATGCCCCTTTCGAGTGACCGAAGAACATCGAGTTCCCCAAGGAGGTACAGAGCAAGGAACAGTTGACGGCAACGAGCTTGCGGTACGGGCGGTACAAGCGGTGCAGGTACTCAGCAGCGAGCTCTTTGCCGGTCCCCGTCTCCCCATAGAGGTGAACCGAGCAGTTCTGTTTGCCGTATTTGCGCAGTTGGCTTCGGACCTTCTGCATCTGTTTGCTCTCTCCCACCAGACCGCAGATTGTCTGGTGGGCAATCTCTTTGGAGTGTTCCGGCAGGTGCTCAAAGGCGAGCGATGGGCTCAGCTCATCCCGGGACACTTGGGTAATCACCAGGTGTTCGGGGGTGTTGCAGAGGCGTTGGTCGACAGTTTGATAGGCGAAAAGGATTGGTGCTCTGCTATGAATTTCTGAGAGGCGAGAGATGAACGAAGCAGGGGTGGAGCCTTTAATTTTGCTATCCAGCACGATCAAGTGGCACTCTGAGGAAGCAATTTTTACAAGGGCTCCCTCAGCGCTGCTGAAACAAAAGAGATAGGAAGAGTCGAAGTGTTCCTTGAAACGATCCTTACATCGCCAATCCGTAGAGACGAGCACCAGCGCCATACAAAATCTCCTGAAAACCAATAAGGAATCTCCAGGCAAGTAGGCATGAGAATGAAGTATTTGGAATTTCCCTGACTCAACTATGAGCGAGCAAAGCTGGCTGAATCTACTCTACCGATGAGAGGTGTACCGGTTTACAGCCCTATTGGCCGCTGCGGATGTACTCTACTGCCCGCCGCAGCTGCGCATCAAAGGTAGCATCGGCAATCGGTCTGTCATCGTAGTCCATTTTGGCAAGATACTCGTTGCGCACCAGCAAGTTCAGCGCCTCTTCGCTGACTCCTCGCTCGCTATAGGTAGCACCGAAGCGACGGATGTTCTCCTCGCTCGGCTCAGGGTACTCTGCGATATAGGAGGCGATAACTTTATCCTTCATCAGCTGCTCATACGGCCCAAGCTCCTCGTCGCTGAGTTTGATATCATCGACGATGATGTCCGGCTCAATCCCCTCTTCGTGGATATTTTCTCCTTGGGGGGTGTAGTAGTGGGCGGTGGTCACCTGGGCGAAGCCTTCGCCGAAGCGGAAGACATCCTGGACAATCCCCTTGCCGAAGGTCTTGCTGCCGACGAGCACCGCTCGATCGTTCTGCTGCATCGCTGCGGCAAAGATCTCAGCAGAGGAGGCAGTTCCGCCGTTTACCAGCACCACCACTGGCAGGTCGGTGGGGAAGAGCGTTTTGCCGGTAGCGCGGTAGCTCTGGTCGCGTTTGGTCCCCTTACGGGCTTGGATAGTGACAATACGCATCCCATCGGAGAGGAAGATGTTCGCTGACTGCAGCGCACCATCGACCGCTCCTCCGCTGTTGTTGCGTTGGTCGATAATCAAACCGACGATATCCTCATCAAGGAGTTTGGTGACATGCTCAAGGAGCTGGCGGCCCGTCTGGGGGCTGAACTCGCTTAAGGCGATATAGCCGATATCCCCTTCAACAATGCCGCTGTCGACCGTCGGGGCGGTGATGCGTTCACGCATCAAGGTCAGATCAAAGGAGGTTCCTCTTCGGTAGACGGTGACGGTTACCGAGGTCCCTGGATCACCTTTAAGGAGGTTGCTCGCCTCATAACTGTTCAGGGCATCGACCTCTTCACCATCGATATGGCTGATGAGGTCTCCTGCCATCAAGCCAGAACGCTGGGCGGGAGAGCCGGGGAAGGGACTGACGATGGTGATCATATAGGAGGCAGGATCCTCGCTATCCTTGTTCTCGGGGTTGGGCTTGCTCAGATAGGTGCCAATCCCCCCATAGACGCCGGAGGTCTCCTCCTGGTACTCCTTCGCCTTATCAGGCTTCACATAGAAGGAGTAGGGGTCATCGAGGCTGGCGATCAAGGCGGTCGCCAGATCCTCGAACATTTTTTCGCGATCGATATCCTCGATATAGATCGAGTCGACATACCGGTACAGGCGTTCCAAGGTCGTCATGTCCCGGGAGATACTATCTGAGGAGAGGTCTTGGTAGCCGAACGCTCCGTCGATTGGCGAAGCAAGGAGTTCTTCTACAGACCCTCCGCCGAAGAGTGGCATCAACAGGAGGAAGATGCAAAGAATGAGGGAAACCCTTCTAATCGTAAGTCGCTTCATATAGAAAATATACTCTATCAAAACGAAAAGGGCTACCAGAACGCCTCCAGTGTATCCCAACTTGTGTTTGCGATTCTCTTTCCTGTCTTCTATACTGGCAGTGTCTTTCTTGGGAGGAGAGCATGGTTTCATTGTATTCAAAGGACAAGCATAAAGTAGTAGTAGCTCTTATATGTATCGTATTAGTCAGCATCCCTGCTTTCTGCATGAGCAATGCAACTGTCTCCGATTACAACCTGTTACCTGTCGCCGATGGTAGCCGTCTTGCCCTCATTGTAGGCAATAGCGCCTATGCCCATATGAACCCCTTAGCTAATCCTGTCAACGATGCTACTGATATGCAGCGCCTCTTAGAACAGGTGGGCTTTACAACCACCCTCGTCCTCGATAGCTCCTTAGCGGAGATCGAAGCAGCAACCCGCTCCTTTATCGATAGCAGCAAAAGTGGCGCTGTTACTAGCGCGCTCTTCTTCTATGCCGGCCATGCGGTGCAGTATGAAGGGAGCAACTACCTCATCCCAGTCGATGCCAACATAACCAGAGAGTATGAGCTGATCAGCAAAGCCTATCAGATGGACTCCCTTCTCAAGGGTCTGGAACGTAGCAGCGCTGATTTGAACCTCATCGTCCTCGATGCCTGCAGGGATAACCCCTTCTCTACTACCCGTGGGGGAGATCGGGGCCTGAGTGCGATGAGCTTAAGCAGCAGTGAAAGCATGGTCGTCTTTGCAACTGCCCCTGGCAGGGTAGCCGAGGATGGGGCAGGGGAGAACAGCCCCTTCACTCTCGCGATGAAGGAGCACCTGCTGACCCCAGATTTGGAGATTCGTCACCTGATCGCTCGAATCTCGCGCTCGGTGCAAGAACAAACAGGTGGCAGACAGGTTCCTTGGGTAAACACCTCCTTTACAGGTCAGTTCTTCTTCCTCACCGGAGAGCAAGAGCTACTCTTGCGAGAGCTGCAGCTACAAACCCTCAGCGGTGAACTTGCAACCTTAGAAGTGGAGCTACAGCAAAAAATGGAGGCAATCGACCAAGCACAGAGCGCTGAAGAGATTCATAGGCTGGAGATTGAACAGCGTCTACTTGAAGGCCAAGCGACAGCGAAGCGATTGGAGGAAGAGCGGATTATCTTCTTACAGCGAGCAGCTGAAGCACAGCTCGCTGTCCTAGCACAAGAGCGTGCAGCCAAAGAGCAGCTGCAGAGTCAACTCAGCGAAGAGGGCAGAGCGTTAGAGGCACTCGCCCAGCAGCGAAGAACTGAGCTCGCCCAACTTGCCCAACAACAATCTCAGGCTCTAGAGGTAGAGGAGCGCCTTGCTACCATTGAAGCATACCTTGCAGCAATCGATGAGATGCGATTCAGCTATACCGAAACACTTCGTTTGACTGAGGCAGAGTTTCAAAACATCAAACATCAGCAGGAAGCAGCGTATAGAGCAGCTGATCCACAGGACCCTTGGGAGACACCGGAGGGGTTCGAGAGACGAGTGCGACAGTTTACTGCTTCCTTGGAAGCTGAGCAGCAACAGCAACTTTCTCTCATAGAGTCGCAAAGAAATGCGGAGCTCAGTCAGTTAGAACACCAGTTGAATACGTACAAAGCTGCACTCTTGCGAACAACCTTTGAAATTGGACCTGAACAGCTCACGGTGAGGGTGCTGCCCTTTGATGCGTATAGCAGGTATTTCCCCATCGAGGTTTCAAGTGAGAGTAGGCTAATGCCCTTCGTCATACCAATACAGTACCGCATAGCTGAGACAGAGCGCGAGGCGATCGGCAGAGAGTATGTCCGCATCGATGATGCTGCAAAAGCAAACGCACTCATAGCTACAATTGACTACTCTCTCGAGGAACTCTCGCCTGCTTTTTGGCGAATTGTTCCCTCCCGTCTCCATCTTTTCACTTTGCTTGAAGAAGAGAAGGGGCAGCCTAAGGAATTGCTCTCGACCGAACTTAATATAACAGCCTCGGCACTACCTAAACTTCGAGTGGGGAATGAATATGAAATAGGGGATGCTGGGCCTGCTGGCGGCTACATCTTCTACGATAAGGGCAGTTACAGCGATGGATGGCGGTATCTTGAAGCAGCTCCTGCAGGCTGGAGCGGAACACTAGAAGATCCACACCATGAGTTTGGAGGCTATGGCACATTGATTGGAGGTACAAGTACAGCTATTGGCAGTGGTAAGGCCAACACAGAGAAAATTGTACAGAGGCTTGGTAGTGGCAGCTATGCGGCACGAATTGCCGTTAATTATGTAAAAACTGTTGGTGGAGTGCGCTATGATGATTGGTTCCTTCCGAGTAAAGATGAACTAAATCTGTTGTACCAAAATCTCCACAAGAAGGGGCTCGCAGGTTTCTCTGTTGACTTCTATTGGAGTTCTTCTGAGGTAAGTGGTGGCTACGCTTGGCGTCAGGTTTTTAGAGGTAATTATCAAAACAATGATTACCGAGACGGTGTAAACAGAGTTCGCCCTATTCGAGCTTTTTAATAGACACTTTAACAATGTATCTATTTTTCAGTTTAACCTAGGAAGGGGGTGCAGAAAGTTGCCCCCCCCCCCTGCCAGTGCACAACCATGGTTTTGAGCTTTGAACTTCCTGTTTTTCAAGATGGCTGTTTTCTTTCCAGGAGAGCCTAAGCATCCTCTTGGTCAAGAGATGTAG
>DASRNL010000100.1:0-2413 GCA_035647415.1 Sphaerochaeta sp.
CAAGGTGGTCGCTGCGCTAGAGAGCCCGGAGGAGGGCAGGTAGGTCATCGACTCGGCGGTCGTCGCTAAGAAGTGAGCTGCCAAGGCGGTGGTACCAAGGCCTCCGATGAGCTTGGTGAAGAAGATCTGCCCCATCGACAAGGTGGTGCGCTCCAAGGCCACCGGCAGCCCTAAGCGAAAGGAGCTTCTCGTAATTGAACGCTCCCAACCAGAGCTGATAAAACCGCGAAGCGAAATCTCTCGATCTCCAAAAATAAGGATCCGCAACAGCAGGAGCGCGGTGATGGTGCAGGCGAGGGTGGTAGCCATCGCTGCCCCTCGCACCCCCAAGCCTACGCCTCGGATGGTGATCGGACCTACGGTGAGCTGCTCGAAGATGAAGAAGAGGTTGAAGAGGATATTCAAGAGGTTGTTCAGCGCGTTGAGCAAGAGCGGGGTCTTGGTGTCCCCGCTTAAGCGCAGAAGCGAGGAGGAGAGGACCATCAGGACGTTGGGCAGGTAGCCGAGGGCGATGTAGTGGAAGTACCCTTGAGCTTGCTCGATCACCAGCGGATCGGTGGCAATCCACCCGGGGAGGATTCTGGCAACAAACAAGGAGAGGGTGGTGAGCAAAATTCCAAAGGGCAGGGCGGTGATGAGACCTTGGCGGACGATCTGCCTGGCCCGTGGGCGGTTGTTCGCCCCGAGGTTGCGTGCCATCAAGACCCCGAAGCCGATGGCAAAGGCGTTCATCCACCCGTTGAGCAACCAGATGGTGGAGGTAGGTACCGAGACCGAAGCGGTGGCACTCGCTCCGAGGGAGCCGACCATCGCCGAATCGACGAAGGTGACCAGCACCTGTAGAAACTGCTCGGCGATCGTTGGCCATGCCAGGGCAGCGATCACCGCCCATGGTGGGCGGCTTTGATCTAAGAGGGCAGAGGATTTGCTCATCGGCAACCTCCTCCAAGAAGAGGTTGCCAAGGAGTGTGGTGCTTAGGTTGCACTCTGGGCGAGGGTGATCGCACTGGTGATGACCACATCATCGATCGAGCAGCCTCTGCTGAGGTCGCTGACGGGCTTGGCGAAGCCCTGTAGAATCGGACCATACGCCTCTGCACCGGCGAGCCGCTGTACGAGCTTATAGCCGATATTACCGGACTGCAGGTCAGGGAAGATCAGGGTGTTGGCAGTCCCTGCCACCGCAGAGCCTGGTGCCTTGCTCGCACCGACATCAGCGACGATCGCCGCATCGAGCTGCAGCTCCCCATCGACCGCCAAGGTGGGATCCTTTTCTTTGATGATACGCAGCGTATCGACGACCTTATCGACCATCTCCCCTTGGGCAGAACCCTTGGTGGAGTAGGAGAGGAGGGCGACCCTGGGCTCAACACCGAGGAAGGTGCGGCAGCTATCTGCGCTGGCTAAGGCGATCTCGGCAAGCTGTTCACAGGTGGGGTTGGGAATCGTTGCACAGTCGCTGAAGATGAAGGAACCTCCAGCACCATACTCGCTCTTGTCGGTTGCCATGACGAAGCAGGAGGAGGCGCTACGGATCCCCGGGCGGGTCTTGATGATGGTAAAGGAGGCGACGAGCACCTGAGCGGTTGTAGCCTGGGCTCCTGCGACCATCGCATCAGCATCAGAGAGGCGGACCATCATCGCTCCCCAGCGCAAGGGATCGACAATCGCTTCAAAGGCGTCACTTTCGCTGATACCCTTATGCTTGCGCAGGGCGAAGTACTCATCGGCATACGCCTGGTGGCGGTCACTTTCAGTCGGATCGACGATGGTGATGCCGTCGAGGGAGACAGCGACCTGCTCTGCAGCAGCACTGACTTCGGCGACAGAGCCTATCAGTATCACCTCTTTGGCGAGGGATTGGTCGACGAGTATGCGCGCTGCCTTGAGGATACGCTCTTCGGTGCCTTCGGGAAGGACGAGGCGCTTCTGGGCCGCTTTGGCCTTCGCTTTCATAGAATCAGCAAATGTCATTTCTTGCTCCTTGATCTGCAATATTTCAATGCACCTATGGTAACATGAAGCAGTATTTTGGAAAAGGAGTCGACACGCTATAGCAGCTCTGTGATAAGGTAGCATATGGCGCTAAAGTACCTGCTCCTCATCAAGGTCTTTTTCCTCTCCTTCTCCTCCTCGCTCTTCGGTGGGCTCTCCGAGGAGATTCAGCATGCTGTCCATATCACTGTCACCGAACTGGGGCAGCTGATGAGCCTCAGTCAGGTGGGATCGTTGCTCTCCTTTCTTACCCTGCCGCTGATCAACCGCTACCTCGGGGCGCACTCGATGTTGGTCGTTGGCATCTTTGGTTCGGCGATCGCCTTGGTGGGGATGGGGCTCAGCCACAGCTTCCTGCTCTTTGGTATCTTCTTCTTGTGCAATGCGCTGACCAGCTACCTGTATATCACCAGCAATA
>DASRNL010000101.1:0-8000 GCA_035647415.1 Sphaerochaeta sp.
GTGCACCAGCTCTACGAGCGTGCAGGGATTGAAGACTTGACCCTCGAACTCGTCGCCGGTGGTCGGCACGAGGTGCTCAACGAGACCGATCGCTCTGAGACGATGGAGCTGATTCGCTCATGGATTGCCCAAAGGATTGGAACATGAATCTTAAAGAGCGCTTAACGCACAATGTGCGGCAAGTGCGACACTTTTTTGCTAGCGTAGTTAGGCAGTCACTGCGGGATAATATCCTCAACTCAGCTTCAGGGCTGGTCTACTCAACCCTGCTCGCTATTGTACCTGCCTTGACCTTCCTCTTTACATTGTTTAACGCACTGGGGGTATTGGAGCCTTTGATCCTCTTCCTTAGCCAGTGGTTTACCGAGCTTGCAGGACCGGAGGCGGGCGGACAGCTTATGACCCTGCTCACCACTTACACCCGTAACGCCACCAGCCTCGGGGTTGTGGGTTTAATCTCCTTCTTGTTGACGATGGTGCTGCTGGTAAACAAGGTCTGGTCGGTGATCAATAGGATCTATCGATCGAGCCGCTCCTACAACCCGGTGAAACGCTTCGCAGGCTTTGTGACCTTCCTGATCATCTCCAGCCTGCTGTTAGCAGCGTATGTGAGCGTCGAGTCCTCGCTGACCTCCTGGTACTTCGATATCCTCGGAATTCCGATAGGAAGGACGATGGGCGCCCTACGCACCTTCGGTCCTTCGGCGATCATCCTGATCATCTTCTTCCTCTTGATCTACTTCGTCCCCAACACCAAGGTCCGCTTCAGCGCCGCCTTGCTCGGCTCGATCAGCGGCCTGGCGATTATCACAGTCTTTAATATGTTCTCGTCGTTCTTGACCAATATGGCGAGCAACTTCTCGGTGATCTATGGATCGTTTGCTGCGGTCTTCCTCTTCCTCTTCTTCTGCTACGTCTTCTGGGCGACGGTCTTCTTCGGTGTGGAACTGGCATATGTCTATCAGTTCAAGCCCGAAGGTGGAGGCTTCTCCGGTCTCTCACAGAGTCCAGCGCTGCAGATCAGCGAAGGGGTGAATATCATGATGCTGGTGGGCAGCAACTTCCGTGATGGCCACGGTGCCACCACCGTCCGTGAGATGGTCGATCGCCTAGCGATCCCGTACAACCGCTTACAGGGGTTTCTGCAGCTCTTAACGAAGCTGGGGTACATCACCCCCACCAACAATAGCTATACCGCCTATATCCCCAAAAAGCCGCTCGAAGGATTGTTCCTGCAGGAGCTTACCACCGCCATCTACGGCCTGGAGACCCTGGATGAGATCGAGCGGGATACCGCCGGTGAAGCGGTAGCCCACGAGGTACAGGAGAAGGGGGTCAGCTCCTTGGGTACGGTGACGATTGAAAACCTGTTACAGCGTATCTGAAATTTGGAGGGTCTATGATTCTTGATATTTACAACCAACCTCCCATCGATCCCTTGCTCTGGCACTCGCTGCCCGATCTCGGCGAGCCGGTGCTCGAACGCTGGAAGATCGGTGAGCTCATCGCTGATCTTTACCGCAGGCCGATCGCTCGCAGCGAAGAGTCCTTGGTCGCCATCGAGTACTCGCTGGTGATAACCTTACAAGAGGCGATACTCGCTGTCATCTCCTTGGAGATGGAGGATCTCAGGGCGCTGGCACTACAGTTCGGTTGCACGATCGATGAGCTGCGAGAGGAGTACAAGACCCGGGGCAACTGGGGACCTTTGCTCTGCTACCTCTACACCGCAGAGGATCGAGAACACCTCGGCCCATATGTTGGGGCGTTGAACGTGGAAAGCGTGCGGGAGTACCTCCTCGAAGAGGCCTTGGATCTCTTTGATCTGATCGACGATCCGGTACGCTTAGAAGGTGAAGACAAAGGTTCCTGAGAGATTCAGGGAACTGGTATGTTGCTTTTGTAACTCTTTGATGGAGACGAGCTTCCCAGCATCCGCTTCAGGGATGTAGAGGAAGCTCTCATTCGCTTCGGCGATGAGGGTCGGGTAGGAGGCGGAACGTTCCACTGCAAGCCGAGCTGCGATCTCTTGGGTGCCAAGACGAAGGAGTATCCAATCCCCAGTTCTATACCCAGCTGCACTGATCTCAGCCTCGGGTATGGAGAGGGTGTAGAGTGGTCCTGTGGGCTGTTCGAGCACGGTAAAGGGCAGCGGGTACTTACGGGCGCTCTGGGTGGCGCATCCGCTGAGAGCGAGAATAAAAACGAGCCCTGTGATGATGAAAGTATGGCGTCGCATTGTTGCCTCCTAGGTGTAGATACTCCTGCTGACAGCTTCGCTATCTTCAGGGTACAAAGTAAAGGTAGCACGGTTATAGTGCAACAGGCCATCGCGCTGCATCTTTGAGAGCTCAGCACTCATCGCACTGCGCTCCACGCAGAGGTAGTCGGCGAGCTGCTGCCGGTCGAAGCCGATGGTGATCGTCAGCGAGTTTTGTCGCTTGCTCTCGCTATAGAGGTAGGAGAGCAGCTTCTCGCGGGTAGTGCGCTTGGTGAGGTGGTTGATCTTCTGCATCAAGGCGTGGTTGCGCTGGCTCAAGAGCGCCACCATATTGCCAATCAAACGACTATGGAAGGGGCAGCCTTGTTCGCAGCTGGTTATCAGCTTGCCGGCGTTGAGAAAGAGCACCGTCGAAACTTCGGCGGTGATCACCGATATTTCACTGGGCAAGGCCGAGAGGCTCAGCGCTTCTGCAAAGCTCTCTCCGGCGCGGGCAGTCATCACCAGGGAGCGGTTCCCCCAGAAGTCGTGGCGGACGATATGGACCTCCCCCTTGAGGACTACCCCCAGTTCGGTGGTGTGCTGCCCTTCATCGATAATCGTATACTCACGGGGGAAATCGCTGACCCGTCCCTGGAGACAGGTGAGCAGGGAGGTGATCTCCTCCGCCTCTACGGTGGCGAAGAGCGCTGCGGATGTAAGAATCTCTACTGTTTTCATAGGCAATCTCGCTATCTGTTGTAAAAACAACATAACTAGGGGTGCCCTCATGGTAGCATGCAGGTTGAACGACGACAATGGAGAAACGATATGGTTCGACAGATTATCAATATAGATCAAGAGCTTTGCATCGGCTGTGGCCTCTGTGTGAGCGCCTGCCAGGAGGGTGCAATCGGCTTAGTGGATGGCAAGGCGACGCTCTTGCGGGAGGATCACTGTGATGGGCTGGGCAACTGTTTGCCGATGTGCCCCACCGGTGCGATTACCTTTGAAGAGCGCGAAGCTGCCCCCTTTATCGGTGAGGGTGAAGCCCCAGATTTCAGCTGCCCTGCGATGAGCTTCAACTTCGATGAGATTGGCGCTCCGAAGTTTGAGGAGCCTAAGAGCACGCCGACAAACACAACTGT
Source organism: Sphaerochaeta sp. (assembly GCA_035647415.1). Lineage (GTDB taxonomy): Bacteria > Spirochaetota > Spirochaetia > Sphaerochaetales > Sphaerochaetaceae > Sphaerochaeta. The sequence continues at coordinate 3,349 of DASRNL010000101.1, forward strand.
CTTCGGTGAGAGTGCTCTGAGGCATTGGCCGGTGCAGCTACAGCTCGTCTCAGCTAACGCTTCATTTTTGGCAAACAGCGATCTCTTGATCGCAGCAGACTGTGCTGCCTTCGCCCACGGAGCCTTCCATGAGACCTTCATGGAAGATCGGGTGACCCTCATCGGCTGTCCGAAGCTCGACCAAGGCGATTATGCCCAAAAGCTTGCGCAGATTATCAGCACCCACTCGATCCGCTCGATTACCGTAGCACGGATGGAGGTCCCCTGCTGTAGCGGCCTCGCCCATGCAGTACAGCGGGCGATCGCAGCCAGCGGAAAGATCGTCCCCCTTGCGGTGGTGACGATCTCTGCCAAAGGTGAGATTGTCAGCTAGCTCTTTTGCTTATCGATAGTGCAGCGCCTCGATGATGGTAACCCGCTCACTGCGGCGGGTTGCAATATAGGTTGCCGCGATGGCGACCACTAGGGCAAAGAGGAAGACGAAGATACAGCTGCTGGTTCTCAGCTCTGGATAGAGGATTGAAGAGACCTCCATCTGTACTCCGCTTAGGGCATCGGTGAAATCGATGCCGACAGTCCCCAGTATTGCTACCACCCCAACTCCGAGGAGCAAGCCCACCACTGCACCGAAGAAGCTGAGGATCGCCCCTTCGAGTACGAAGAGCTTGCGCACCGCCCTATCGTCCATCCCCAGCGCCTTCAAGGTGCCGATCTCTCCCATCCGCTCATAGATCGCCATCATGGTGGTGTTGATAATCACCGTGCTGCCGAGGAAGAAGAAGAGCAGGGCGATGAAGAAGTAGCTGATCCGCACGATGACAAAGAAGCCGTAGAGTTCGCTGATCTGATCAAAGGAGCGGCTCTCTACCTGTATGTTCTGTTTCGCTAGGTGTGCTTGTACCTCCGCTGCGAGGGCAACAGGCTGCGCTTGGCCGTCTCCATAGAGGAGCACCTCCTGTACCCGGCCCTCCATGGCAAGCAGACTTTGCAGGTCTCCAAGGGGGAGGTAGATCGCCGTCGCGTTGAGCTCAGCGACCGGCAGATGCACGATCCCGATGACCGGTACTGTTTTCGAGCGCACCACCGCATCCGCACCTCTAGCGATGAGAGTCAGTTCATCTCCAACTGGTATTCCCCTGTTTTGGGCGAGAAGAGCGCCGAGCAAGACCCCTTTTTCTCCTTCCTCTGGCAGCCTACCTGCCAGCAGGAGGGAGGAGAGATCAAGGCGAGGGTGCAAGGTGAGCTCTCCTACCCCGATCGCCTGAGCATGATACTGCACCCCTTGGTGGATGAAGGAGGCGGGGGAGGTGATCTGAGCGCTGAGCGAGTTGAGGGTCGGCATACTTGAAAGAGTATCTAGTATCTTTGCTTGGTCCAAGCTGAGGTGTAAGGGGGTGAAGCGCTCATAGGTGCTATATTCGCTGTGACGGAGGCGCACCTCTCCAGAGTAGTAGGTGAGGAGGTTCTCTTTCATATCGCTCTGCATGCCATCGACGAAGCTCAAGAGTGTGAGGATCGAGAGCACGCTGACAGCAATCGCCAGCGCTGAGAGCAGGGAGCGTCGTCTGTTACGCTTGATATTGCGCAGTGCTAAGCGTACCATCTACCCTCCGGTCCGTAGCGCATCGACGATCGAGAGCTTGGTCACCCGCCGCACCGGCAGCAGCGCGGCGACGATGCTTAGGATGATTCCCCCCAGAGCAGCTGCGAGGAAGGTCCGTAGTTCCCAGGCACCGTACATACTCTCTTGGATACGGTAGCCGATATCCAGATCACGGAGCATGAAGGAGAGGTTGATTCCCACCTCCACCAGATAGAGGTTTGCCAGTGCTCCTGTGAGCAAGCCGACGATCGAACCCAAGGCTCCGATGCCTGCAGCTTCGTAGAGGAAGGAGCGATAGAGCTCTGCCTCACTGATGCCCAGCGCTTTGAGCACCCCGATCTCGTTGGTACGCTCATAGATCGCCATCAGCATCGTATTGGAGATTCCCACCGCCGCGATGATGAAGACTAAGAAGAGGATCAAGGCACTGCCGCCTTGCTTGCTGGCAGAGATCGCCAGATAGTCTGGGGCGAGCTCCTCCCAGCTGAGGATGGTGAGCTCCTCTGGGTAAGAGGCGAGCAGTTCAGCGATCCGCTTCTGCTCTTTGGCTAGGTTGCGGTGGGAGGAGAGTGCGATGTCGATACTGCTCGCCCCAGTCCCAAGGTCGAGGATGCTGTTGATAAAAGCACGGTCCATCAACGCCAGGGTTCGATTGACATTGGGGTTGGGGCAGTCGATGAGCCCGGAGACAGTAACCGGGACCTCTATTTCGCCTTGGTGGTCTGTTCGTAGAGCCAGGGTGAGGCGCGAGCCAACCCTCGCTTTGATATCCTCGGCAAACCAGGCGCCTAAGATGAGCTCATACTCACCAGGGAGTTGGTCGGCATCCAAGCCTTCGATAATCTGATAGACCGAGCTATCGCTAGCATCGATGGCGGTTATCACTAGCGGCAAAGATCCATCGATGCCGAAGGTCTGTGCGGTGGTGAGCAGCTGAGCGGCGACGCTGGTCCGAGCCGTCGCTCGATAGCCCGCTTTTCTGAGGGTTGCTAGCAGTGCCTCTGGCTCCTCTAGCAAGTCGGACAGTGGCAGCGCATGACGCTGCTGCCACCACGAGCTACTGTGGATCCGTATACTCGCTGTCTCATAGCGGATAAGGTTGCGCTCCGACTCCGCCTCGGCTCCAAGGAGCATCGAGTCGATGAGGATGAAGGAGGCGATCCCGATGGCGATCGCAGCTGCTGTGATGAGAGTGCGCCGACGGTGGCGACGGAGGTTCTTCATAGCGAACTGAAAGAGGTACATGCTATCGTACCTCGTCTGTGGCGACTTGCCCATCGTGGAGGGTGATCAGCCGTCTTGCATACTCCATCACCATCGGATCGTGGGTGGAGAAGATACAGAGGGTCCCCCGTCGCTCGTTGATCGAACGCATCAAGCTGAGGATCTCCTCTCCGGTCTTCGAGTCGAGGTTCGCCGTCGGTTCATCGGCGAGGATCATCTTCGGCTCTTTGATCAAAGCACGGGCGATAGCAACCCGCTGCTGCTGTCCGCCTGAGAGCTCGCTTGGCAACCGATTCCCTAAACCGGCAAGCCCTACTTCCTCGAGGATAGCATCGACGCGCTCGGAGATCTCTTTGGTAGGGAGGCTGAGAAGCTGTAGGGCGAAGGCGATGTTCTCCTCTGCAGTGAGCACCGGGATGAGGTTGTAGGTCTGAAAGATGAAGCCGATCTCGTGGCGGCGGATCGCCGCACGCTCGCTGGCGTTCAGCGAGGAGGTGGACCGTCCTGCAAGGATAATCTCTCCAGTATCGGGGGCATCGATGAGGCCGATGAGGTTGAGCAAGGTCGTCTTGCCCGATCCTGAGGGGCCTGCGATGGAGAGAAACTCCTCATCGGCGATAGTGAGGCTTACCGCATCGAGGGCTCGAACGGTCTCAGTATTGCTCTGGTAGATCCTGCTGACATCGGTGAGTGTTATCATGGCGACCTCGTTTCTATCGTAGTGGTCGCCACCGCTGCCGTCAACAAAACTTTCTCAGGCGTGCTTGATAAAGGTGCCCTTAGCAAGTTCTTCGCGGGCGAGGCTCAGCTCTTCACGAGTGTTCATCACAATCGGCCCTGCCCATGCGATTGGCTCCTTCAAGGGAAGGGCTGCATGGAGGAAGAAGCGCGCGCCATCCGCCCCTGCTTTTAGGGAGAGCAGCTCAGCATTATCAAAGAGCACCGCTCGATGGAAGGGCACCGGGGTATCATCGACGATAATCCCCCCACGGACGATGTAGATGAAGAGCGTCTCCTCCTTCGGTCGCTCTAAGGTAAACGAGGTGTTAGCATCGAGCGTCACATCCAAATAGAGAGTCTTCACATAATCACCGGCGAAGGGGGCATCGACCCCTTCGTAGGATCCACTGATCACCCGCACCTCAACCCCTTCTTTTGTTACCACCGGAATCTGATCGGCGGTTATATCACGGTAGGCGGGGTCGGTCATCTTGTCCTGCTTGGGCAGGTTGACCCAGAGCTGCGTGCCGAGCATCAAGGGCGATGGCTGGGGCATCTCCTGGTGGATGATGCCGCTGCCGGCGGTCATCCATTGGCACTCGCCGTCTCGGATCACTCCGCTATTGCCCAAGCTGTCACCGTGGTCGACCTCTCCGTGGATGAGGTAGGTCACCGTCTCAATGCCACGGTGAGGGTGCCAGGGGAAGCCTTTGATATAATCTTCAGGGTCGGTGATGTCGAATGCGTCCAACATCAAGAAGGGATCGAAATCCTCCACATCATCACGGCTGAGAACCCGCACCAGCTTGACCCCTGCGCCATCATACTGGATAGCTCCACCGGTAATTCTCTTAATCGTTCGAGTACGCATCGTCACCTCCTCATGCTCGCTTGGAACATAGTAAGCCAAGTATACTACTAAGAATTAGAGAGAACAACTCTTTCTTTTGTATCGGTATCCGCCCGCGCGCGGTAAGATAAACTGCACGGGTTATTCTGGTGCTGAAACAATTGTCCCACAGCCTTCTGCTATACTGTGTGTTAATCACAAAAACATACAGGAAGTAGAGGCCATGGGACGTAAGAAGCTTACCACAGATAATCA